>CAZUKT010000180.1:4381-7911 GCA_964620975.1 uncultured Rubrivivax sp.
CAGCGGTTGGCACGGGCGTGGCGCAAGCGGCCAAGGCCAGCACCAGCACCAGCACAGGCGCCATAGCGGCCGGCCGTATCGGGGCCGGCTGCTGGCGACAGGTTTTCGAAGGCATGAAGTGCATGGCGGGTTGATGCGGGCCACTCAAAGAAAAGCCCCCCGGGCCGACTGGGTTGGGCGCGGGGGGCGGCTGCGGGCACGGGCGGCAGAGCCGCGTTGCGCTACATCTTGTAGTTCAGGCCAAACTGCACTTGGCGGCCGAAGTAGGTGATGTAGTTGGGCAGGAAGGCACCCATGTCAGCTGCGCCGTGGTTGGGCGTCTTGTAGGTCACGGCCACTTCGTCGGTGGCGTTGTAGACCTGCATCACCAACGACAAACCCTTCATCGGCCCGCTTTCAAAGGCGTAGCCAAACTGCAGGTCTATCACCTTCTCTGACGGCCGCCGACGGAAGACCGGGTTGAACGCCCAGTCACGCTCCATGGCCTGGTAGGCCGAGCGGTAGCGCTGGCTGATGCGGGCCGACAAGCCGTTGCGCTCGTAGTAGGCGGTCAGGTTGTTGGCGCGGCCCGAGGCACCGTCCATGGTCAGCGGGTCGCCGTTTTCAACCTTCAGCGAGTTGTAGTTCAGGCTGCCGTTGAGGATGACGCCGATACCGTCCAACGCGGGGCTGATCAGCGAGCCGTCCAGCGTCACTGACGCTTCCTGGCCGCTCAAGGTGCCCGAACGCCCGTTGGCCAGGCCCGAGGCAAAGCCGTAGGGCGACAGTGGCGTCAAGCCCGAGTAATTGGGGAAGCCCGAGAAGTCACGCAACACCTTCTGGTTGTAGATGGTGGTCGTCATGCGTTTGTGGAAACCGGCCACCATGACCATGCTGCGCTTGTCGAAGTACTTGGTCAGTTCCAGATCGGTGGCCGTGGCACGCCAGGGTTCCAGTGCCGGGTTGCCCGCCGAGCCCGCACCCCAAGTCTTGTAAGTGGGTGAGGCCGGGTTCGTCTCGACCTTGGGTGCCGACGCGCCAGCGCGCATGTCGTTCATTTCAGGCCGGCCCAGCGCCTTGGCCAGACCAAAACGCACCACCACGCCCATGGGTGCGTCAAGCCGCAGGTTGATGCTGGGCAGCACGTCCCAGAAGCTCGCGCCACCCTTGACGGCATACAGGTCCTTCAGATCGGGGTTGAGGTCATTGCCCAGCCACACCCAACCATCGGCGTTTTGTTTGGTGTGCACCGCTTGCAGCCCGAAGTTGCCCGTGAGCGGCATGCCCGCCACTTCAGTGTCCAGGGCAATCTTGCCAAACAGCGTGGTGACCTTTTCGTGCACGCCCGAATCGTTGCTGGCCTTGTTCCAGTACACGGCCTGCTCCACCAGGGCGCCGCTGCGCACCAGCGACGGCACGTCAATGCCCATGACACCCGGGATGCCTGCCAGCGCCATGCTGGTGGTGCCGGTGATGGACGCGGCCGGCACGTCACGCAGCAGGTTGCCGGCACCGTCGGTGGGGATGTTCAGCCGCACCTCGTTCTTGCCGATCTTCTTGTCGCGCTGCGAGTAGTTGGCGCCAAAGTCCAGCCGGCTGAACAAACCGTCCATTTCGCGCTTGCCCGCCAAGCGCAGTGACTTGATGTCGTCGGTGATGTGGGGCGTGCGGCGGTTGCCGGCAAAGCCGGGGGCGTCGGCGTCAGACACCCAGTTGAAGGGGTCACCCATCTTCATCACCGAGCGGTTGGTGAGGTCCTGCGACGGCTTGAAGGTGGCCACACCGGCGCCGGTGGGAATGTTGAAGTCGTAGGAGCCCAGGGTCCACGCGCCGTTGGCGTAGGGGGCGGTGAAGTTTTCGTAGTAGGTCTCGTCACGCACGTCGCGCGACATGCTCACGTCCAGGTCGGCAGTCCACTTGGGCCCGATCTTGTAGTTGGTGTTCCAACCCACGGCGCTGATGTTGTCCTTGCGCTTGGTGTCAAAGTTCTGCAGCACCGACGGCATCTGGCTGAACGTGCCGCTGGTGACGATGGTGTTCAGGCCCACCTCGGTGGTCTTGGCGTTGCTCAGGATGGGCGAGCGCGTGGCGCCGTCCCACAGGGCCCAGGTCTGCACCATGAACTTGCGGCCCACTTCATGCGTATCGAACTTGCTGTAGAACAGGTCCAGACGCGAACTCAAGTCCTTGTTGGGCTTGTATTCCAGCACGGCCATGAAACCGTCGCGGGTGTTCTTCTTGGTGGCTGCCGTGGCTTCCATGCCCATGGGCATCAGCGCCTTGCCGCCGCCGTTCTTGGCATCAGGCTGGCCCGGTGTGGGCGGGGCGCCCCAGTCGGCAAAGGAGCCACCGAAGTCCCAGATCTGGTATTGCTTCAACTGCGTGGCCTGGTCCAGGCGCGCAAAACCCAGTGCCACACCGATAGTGTTGTTGGCGAACTGATCGACGTAGGAAAAGCTGAAGCGCTTGGCGGTGTCGCTGGCCACACCCGGCACCATGGTGCCGTTGGAGTTGCGGCCCACCGTCACGTTGGCGGCCACCTGGCGGCCACGGCTGTCCAGCGGGCGGATGGTGCTCACGTCCACGGTGCCCGACAGGCCCTGGCCCACGACGGTGGCGTCGGGGGTCTTGTAGACCTTGATGCTGCTCGTCAGCTCTGAGGGGAACTGGTCAAATTCCACCGCACGGCCGTCGTTGGAACTGACGATTTCGCGCCCGTTGAGCAGCGTGGAGCCAAAGATGGGGCCCAGGCCGCGGATGGACACAAAGGTGGTGCGGCCGTCGGCACCGCGCTGGCCGGTCAGGCCGGGCAGGCGCGACAGGGCTTCGGCGATGCTGGCGTCGGGCAACTTGCCCAGGTCTTCGGAAGAAATGGCTTCGACGATGGAATCTGCATTGCGCTTGGTGGCAATGGAGCTTTCGATGCTGCGCCGTATGCCGGTGACGACCACCGTCTGCGTGGGCGTGGCGTCGGCTGCCGGCGTTTGCTGGGCGTGGGCGGTGCCGGCGGCCATCAGCAGCGTGGAACACGCGGCAGCAATCGGGCTGATGCGCAGCAGGGTGCGGCGCCGGGTGGGCTTGCTGGCGCGCAGCGTGGGCAATGGGGTCATGGGGCGTCTCCAGGTACTTGTGGGTTCGGGGCGCAGGCCTCGGGTCGATCACAAAACCCCGGTTGCGGGCCCGGGTTGAGCGTCGGACGCAATTCTTAATGAATCGAGAATTTCTTTAACTAAACATTAACCCTAGATTGTGGTGATGCGCACCACACCCAGGGCCCGGCGGCCTGCGGGCTGGCTTGCACCGCCCCGGGTTGTGCGCAGGGCCTGCGCCGTGCCGACCCTGGCGTCAGCGCCGCGTCAAGCTGGCGTCAAGCTTGCATCGCCCCGCATCCCTTGGCACCACACCGCCGCACCGGCGCTACAGTGCGCCACAGTCTTCTTGCCTGCCACCGCCACCATGACCACCGCCGCCACCCTGCTGCTTGCTGAAGACGACGCCACGCTGGCCGACGCCTTGTCGGCCCAGCTGCGGCGTGCCGGCTTTGAGGTGGA
>CAZUKT010000180.1:7921-8407 GCA_964620975.1 uncultured Rubrivivax sp.
TTCGATCAGCACATACTGCCCCTGGTGGTGTTCCAACAGGCGGTCAGCGGCGCGGTGGCCGAATACCTGCTGCTGAAACAGGCCTTTGACATTGCCATCCTCGACCTGGGCCTGCCCATGGTGGACGGCCTGACCGTGCTGCGCCGTGTGCGCGCCGCGCGGCGCACGCTGCCCGTGCTGGTACTGACCGCGCTGGACGCGCTGGACGACCGTGTGGCTGGCCTGAATGCCGGAGCCGACGACTACCTGACCAAGCCGTTTGACTTTCCTGAACTTGAAGCGCGCCTGCACGCCTTGCTGCGCCGCAGCCGCGCTGCCGGCAACGGCAACGGCAGCAGCGCCAGCACCGACATGGGAGACCTGAACTTTGACCCCGACACACGCCGCGCCACCGTGCGCGGCGAGCCGCTGGACCTGAGCCCGCGGGAATGGATGCTGCTGGAACTGCTGCTGTCGCAGCGTGAACGGGTGGTCACCAAAGACCAG
>CAZUKT010000181.1:0-8392 GCA_964620975.1 uncultured Rubrivivax sp.
CCCATGTTCAGGCGGTGCTGGTTGTCGGCGCGGTCGGGTTCGTAGGGCAGGCCTTGTTCGATGGCCGTGTCGCGCATGCGCTCCTGGATCAGCGCCTTGGCTTCGGGGTGCAGGGCCAGTTCCACACCCAACGCAGCGGCAGCGCATTGGCGGGTGTGGTCGTCAGGCGTGGCGCCGATGCCGCCGCACGAAAAGACCAGGTCACCGCTGGCAAAGGCGTGCGCCAGGTCGGCGGTGATGCGGGGGCGGTCGTCGCCCACATAGCGCGCCCATTGCAGCGCCAGGCCGCGTGCCGAGAGCAGCTCTATCACCTTGGCCAGGTGTTTGTCCTGCCGCTTGCCCGACAGGATTTCGTCGCCGACGATGACAAGGCCGATGTTCATGGCGAGGCTTCCGGTGCAAGGCCCAGGGCGGGCGGGGACGCGGGCGCAGGCAGCCCGCTGGAACTGGCGGTGGCGGTGGCTGTGGCCGCAGCGGTGGCGCTGGCTGGCCCCGTGCCACTGCGCAGCCGCTGCAAAGCCGCCAGCGCGTAATGGGCAAACCAGCATGACGAAAACACAAACACCAGCGTGTACAGCCACACCGACACCACCACCAGCAGCGGCGCAAAGATCAGTGCGGCCACGCTGGCGGCCCACAGCAACGAAGGCAAGGCGCCCAGGTAACCACACACCACACCCATGGCCAGCATGGGCCAGCGGTGCTGCCGCAGCAAGAGCCGGCGCTCGGCCGGCGTGGCGTGCGTGGACAGCACATCAAAACCGAGCACCCGGCAAGTCAGCCAGCCCCAGATCAGCGGTGGCAGCACCAGCACCAGCGGCGGCACAAACCACAGCGGGATGCTCAGCACCAGCGCCAAGAGCGCCGCTGCCGTGCAGCACAGTGACCACAGCACACCCTGCCACCAGGCCGCGCCGTTGGCCACATGAAGGCCGGCAAAACGCCGCGCCGCCACCAGCCGCACCACGGCCGGCGTCACCAGTGCGGCCACCAGCAGCAGCGTGGCCAGCACCACCACGGGCACCGACAACGCCACCACGACCAGTGGCGCCAGCAGCGTGCGCAGCTGCCGTGCACCAATGGATTCAAGCCACTGCAGCAACGACGCCACCAACTGCCATTGCTCCAGCAGCGCACGCACCGCCGCCACCGTGGCTTCCCAGTAGGCCCAGCCCAGGCCACCCACCAAGGCGCTGGCCAACACCAGCGGCAGCAGCGACCACAGCAACACACGCGGATGCAGGCAGGTGCCTGCGGCGCGCCAGAAGGCGTCAAACATGGTCGTGTTCTTTCATCGGGCGCATCCGGCGTTGGCAAGGCTTCAGGCGCTTCATGCCCGGCCCAGCAAACGCGCCAGGCCCAGGCGCTGCTGGGCCCAGAAGCCGCGGCCATAGTCGCGGCCTTCAGTCTGGTCACGGATGCCCGTGGGGTGATAAGCGTCGTCAAAGCGTGCGGTGCCAAAGAGCATGTCCCACACCGGGAACAACACTGCAAAGTTGTGCCCGCCCAGCGTGCCCGCGCCAGCCGATTCATGCCCCAGACCTGCGGCGTGGTGCAGACGGTGGAAACGCGGGCTCACCAGCAACCGGCCCAACACGGGGCCGAAGGACAGACGCACGTTGGCGTGCGACAGGCTTTCCATCAACTGCGACAAGGCCACCACGGCCACAAACTGCCCTGGCGGTATGCCCACGAGCAGGCCCACCGCCACAAAGGCGCTGTCGCGCAACACGTCGTCCAGCAGGTGATTGCGGTTGTCAGACCACATCGTCATCTGCCGCTGGCTGTGGTGCACGGCGTGCAATTGCCACCACCAGGCAAAGTGGTGCTGGGCGCGGTGCAGCACGTAGTTGACGCCATCAAACAGCAGCAGGTAGATGACAAAACTCACCAGCGCCACGTCGGTGACACCCGGCCAGACCTGGTCGGCAGACCACGCCGGCAAACCGGCCACACGCAGCTGGCCGATGAGCGTGTCCCACAACGGGTCCAGCGTCAGGAACAGCGCCACCCGAAACAGGCCCAGGCGGTGCACCAGGGTGTAGATCACGTCCACCCGCACGGCGGCGCGGTCGGTCACGGGCTCTACCGGGCGCCAGCGCTCCAAGGCACGAAACACCGTCAACATGACGCCGATCTGCAGCAGCCCCACCAGCAACCAGCCGGTGGCACGGAAGCCGTCTTCCAGCAGGTTGCCCATGCCGATGCCAAACATCAACGGCTGCACGGCTAGCTCAAAGAGCCACATCTGCAGATCACCAAAAAGCTCGCTCAGGGCATTCATCGTGGGCTGTTGCGGCGTTTAGCGGGCAAAGAGGTGGACGCGCCTGGCGGCGCGGTGGCGGCGCTTGGCGGGGTCATGGTGGCGTCATCGCGGTGTGGCCGCAGCCGCGCCGAGCACGGGGTGCTCGCGCAGCGTGGCAAAACACAGTCCTTGCGCCTTCAGGCCCGTGATCAGCGGCTCCAGCACGGCGGGTGCCCATACGTCCTGGCGCGACCAGATGCCCAGGTGCGCCACCAGCACGTCACCGGCGCGAATGGTCTTCAGCGCCTTGTCCAGCAGGGCCTGGTTGGGGAATTTGTCACTGGGCAATTCGTCGCCCAAAAAACCCGCTGGCGCCCAACCCACGTGGGTGTAGCCACAGGCCGCGGCGGCCTTGAGCAGCGCGGGAGACGTCTTGCCGCCCGGCGTGCGGAAGATGGCCGACATGGCTTGCCCGGTGATGGCCTTGAAGCGCGCGGCCGGGCGGTCGAGTTCGGCGCAGTAGCCGGCGGCGCTTAGCACTTGCGGCTTGCCCGCCTGCGGGCCTTGCGTGGGCTTGACGCGCACGCCACCACCCGGCGTGTCGGCCAGCCACACGCCGTGGTCCCAGGTGTGCGAGCCAAAGGCGTGGCCTTCGGCCGCACGTGCGCGCCACCACGGCGCCCAGGTGTCGTCCAGGCTGCTGCCGCCGGTGCGGGTGCGTTCATTGGCCAGAAAAAATGTCACCTTCACGCCCTGGCGCTGCAGCACATCGGCCACGAGCGGCGCCACGGCCATGTGGCCGGTGTCAAAGGTCAGGTAAACCGGCTTGTTGCACACGGCCTGGGGCGCAGGCACGGCAGCCTTGGCCAGCGCCAGGGGCAAGGCCAGCGCAAAGAACCCCGCAGCGGCGCGCAAGACCGCCTTACTGCCTTGGCGCATGGTCCAGCGTCCACACGCCGTGTGGCGAGCGCCCGACCGGAATCTGCCGCACCACCTGCTTGGTTTGCAGGTCAATGAAACTGAGCTTGCGTGCCCAGCGCGAGCTGACCAGCAGCGTGCGGCCGTCGGCCAGCACTTCCATGTCGTCAGGGCCGCCAGGGCCGGGGTATTCAGCCACCACGCTGAGGGTCTGCGAATCAATCAGGCTGATGGTGTTGGCCACGCGGTTGCTCACAAACACGTGGCGCTTGTCTCCCTTGGCACGAAAGGCGTGCGCGCCCTCGCCCGTGGGGATGCGCTTGATGAGCCTGGGCGCCGCACCGCTCACGTCGTAGGCTTCCACCACCTTGTCGCCGGTCAGGCCCACCAGCAGGGTCTTGTCGTCGGCCGTGAGGTACAGGTCGGCCGGCAGCTTGCCGACCTTGACCTTCCAGCGCGGCGCCTGCGTGGCCAGGTCCACGCACAGCAGTTCGTCGCTGTCTTGCAAAGACGCATAGACCACGCTGCTCTTGCTGTCGATGCTGAGGTGGCTGGGTGTCTTGGGTGCGTCAATGCGCTTGATGAGCTTGAAGGGCTCTGCCGCCTGCGCACCCTGCCAGCGGTACAGGTCCACGTGGTTCAGGCGGTTGGCCGCCGTCACGAACCACTGCATGTCGGGCGAAAACCGCAGGTGGTACGGGTCCACGATGTTCTGCACCACCCGCAGCACGTCGCCGTTGGTCGGGTCAATGAAGGTCAGCGAATTGCTGTTGGCATTGGCCACGATCAGCGTTTTTTCGTCGGGCGCAAGGTACAGGTGGTGCGGCTCCTTGCCCGTGGGCAGGCGCCTGACAACCGTGAAGGTGGCGGGGTCGATGATGCTCACATCGGCGTCTTGCGAATTGAGCACAAAGATGGGGTATGCGGCGGCCTGCGCCAGCGTGGGCAGCCACAGCGCCGAGGCCGCAGCGCCCAACAACTGGCGGCGTGACAAAACCTGCAGGGGCTGCTTCATTCGTCGTCTCCTGACAAGATGCCGCCCAGCAGGCCACCGCCCACCAGCCCGCCCAGCGACGACTGCTCGCTGCGCCCGCCCCCACCCTGTGGCGCTGCGGCAAACACACGCGACGCCAGCCGGCTGAAAGGCAGGCTTTGCAGCCACACCGTGCCGGGGCCGGTGATCTTGGCAAAAAACAGGCCTTCGCCACCAAACAATGCCGTCTTGATCTTGCCCACGTACTGGATCTCGAAACCGATGCTCTGCGTGTAGGCCACCACGCAGCCGGTGTCCACCATCAGCACCTGCCCGGGTTGCAGTTCCTTCTTCACCACGGTGCCCCCGGCATGCACAAAGGCCAGGCCGTCACCTTCAAGCTTTTGCATGATGAAACCTTCGCCACCAAAGAAGCCCACTGAAAGCTTCTTTTGCAGCGCAATGCCCAGCGACACCCCGCGCGCCGCGCACAGGAAGGCGTCTTTCTGGCAGATCAGCAGCCCGCCCATCTGCCGCAAGTCCATGGGCAGGATCTTGCCCGGGTAGGGGGCAGCAAACGCCACACGCTGTTTGCCGGGTGCGTTGTTGGTGTAAACCGTGGTGAAGAGTGATTCACCCGTGACAAGCCGTTTGCCGGCGCCCAGCAGCTTGCCAAAGAGGCCGCTGCCCTGGCTGCTGCCGTCGCCAAACACGGTGTCCATCTGGATGCCGGCGTCCATGTAGAAAAGGCTGCCCGCTTCGCCCACCGCAGCTTCGCCGGGGTCGAGTTCGACCTCCACAAACTGCATCTCCGCGCCCTTGATCTCGTAGTCCACCACATCCATGGCCATGGCTTGTGCCCCCGCAGCAAAACAACAACACGGGATGGTACCCAAGCACCAACGCGCGCCGTAGCAACCCGTTGCAAACAAGCCCGCCACGAAGGCGCTTGCGCCACCAGACGTCACCACAATGCGCCGCCATGCCCGCTTTGCCGATCCCGCCCGCCACCCTGCTGATGGCCATGGCCGCCCTGCTGCTGGTGGCCACGCTGCTGACCGCCTTTGGCCTGCGGCAGCGCCGCTACCAGGGTTGGGGCTTTTGGGTGGCCGCCCTTTGGCTTGCCGCTGCCGGCGCCGTGGCGGCTGCCGTGCTGCCCGCGCCGCTGGGGCCCGCGCTGGCCACACCGCTGCTCATGCAGTGGCCGCTGCTGGCCCTGGTGGGGCTGCGGCGCTTCAACCCGCGCCAGGCCCTGCCCGGCAATCAAAACCTGGACTGGGCCGTGCTGGCCGTGGCCGGCCTGGTGGCCGCCAGCGCATCAGCAGCCGACGCCAACCACCCCGCGTGGGGTCTGGCCTGGATGGTCACCACCAGCGGCGTGCTCGTGCACCTGTACGCGGCGGCTTTGCTCTTCACCACGCCAGGCGGTCGCGAGGCCACGCCCATACACGGCCTGGGCGCAGCCGTGGCTTTGGTGGCGCTGGCGCCCAGCCTGCTGGCGCTGCCTGCGGCCGAACTGCTGGCTCCGCTGTGGGCCCGGGCTGCGGCCGCCGCCATGGGCGCGCTGGTGGTGGCTTTCATGGCCGTCACGTTGGTGAGCGAACGTACCGAGCGGCAACTGCGTGAATCGCGCCGCCGCCTGCGCACGCTGGCCAACCTGGACACACTCACCCAAGTCCCCAACCGCCGCCACTTCCAGGAACTGGCCGACCTGGCCCTGCGTGACGACACCCCTGGCGGCGCGGTGCTGGTGCTGTTTGACGTGGACCACTTCAAGCTCATCAACGACCAACTTGGCCACGCCGCCGGCGACCGCGCCTTGTGCCTGGTGTCCAGCAGCGTGCTGGAGCACCTGCGGGCCCACGACGTGCCAGGCCGCCACGGTGGCGACGAATTTGTGCTTCTGCTGCGCAACACCACCACACGCCAGGCCATGGGTGTGGCCGCGCGCATCGTGGCAGAAGTGCAAAAGCGCGCGCCAAGGCAAGGACTGCCGGCCTTGTCGCTGAGCTTTGGTCTGGTGCAAGTCGGCCTGGCCGAGGGCATCAGCGTCGCCATGCGCCGCGCCGACCAGGCCTTGTACGAGGCCAAACGCCAGGGCCGGTCTCGCGCCGTGGCGGCGCTGGGCAATGAAGACAAACCCGTGTTCAGCGAAAGCCGGCCGCTGGGGCTTGCGCCCGCCTGAGGCACCCGACTGAGGCACCCGCCGAACCTACACGCCAAGCCCCACGCCGCAGCCGGGCGCCGGCCGCTGCACGCTGCCACTTGCTGCTGCCGATAATGCGGCCCCATGTGGACTGCCATTCTTGCCGTGAGCACCGGCGCCGCCCTGGGTGCCTTGATGCGCTGGGGCCTGAGCGTGTCGCTCAACCACCTCTTTCCTGCACTGCCACCGGGCACGCTGCTGGCCAACCTGGTGGGCGGTTATCTCGTCGGCGTGGCGCTGGCCTTCATGGGGCCGGGCAGCACCCTGCCGCCGGAATGGCGGCTGTTTGTCATTACCGGCTTCCTGGGCGGCCTGACCACCTTTTCCACCTTTTCGGCCGAGGTCACCTCGGCCTTGCAGCAGGGCCGCATGGCCTGGGCCTTGGCCACCGTCAGCACCCACGTGCTGGGCTCGCTGGCGCTGACCTTTGCCGGCCTGGCCACGGCCACCGTACTTAGACGCTGACACCCAGCCTGCGGGCAGGGGCGGCACCTAAAATCGCGCCGCCATTCCACCCCCCAAGCCACTGCGAGCCCCACACGATGACCCCTGCCGAGATACTGGCCGCGCACGGCCCCCGAGAAGCCATGGACTACGACGTGGTGGTGGTGGGCGCCGGCCCCGCCGGCCTGGCCACCGCCATCCGCCTGAAGCAGGTCAACGCAGACTTGTCGGTGGTGGTGCTTGAAAAAGGCTCAGAGCCCGGTGCGCACATCATCTCGGGCGCGGTGATGGACCCACGCGCGCTGACCGAACTGTTTCCCGACTGGAAGGAACGCGGCGCGCCGCTGCACCAGAGCGTGACCGGCGACGAGGTCTACTTCCTGCGTGAAGGGTCTGCCAGCCTCAACCCCGCCTGGCTCACGCCCGACTGCCTGCACAACCACGGCAACTACGTCATCAGCCTGGGCGCGGTGGCCAAGTGGATGGCCGAGCAGGCCGAAGCGCTGGGCGTGGAGATATTCCCCGGCTTTGCCGCCGCCGAGGTGCTCTACAACGATGCAGGCGCCGTGCGTGGCGTGGCCACGGGCAACGCCGGCATCGGCAAAGATGGCCAGCCGCACGGGGGCTTTCAACTGGGCATGGAGCTGTGTGGCAAGTACACCGTGTTTGCCGAAGGCGCACGCGGCCACCTGGGCAAACAAATCATTGCGCACTACAAGCTCGACGCCGGCCGCAACGCGCAGACCTACGCGCTGGGCGTGAAGGAACTGTGGGAAGTGGACCCCGCCAAGGCCAGGCCCGGCCTGGTGGTGCACACCGCCGGCTGGCCGATGGACGAACAAAGTTATGGCGGCGGTTTTTTGTACCACCTGGAAGGCAACCGCGTGACGCTGGGCCTGGTCACCGGGCTGGACTACCAGAACCCGTGGCTGAGCCCGTTTGAAGAGATGCAGCGCTGGAAGACGCACCCCGTCATCCGCGCCCATATTGAAGGCGGCAAGCGCATCGGCTACGGCGCACGCGCCATCGTGGCCGGCGGGCTGATGAGCCTGCCCAAGCTCGTGTTCCCGGGCGGCGCGCTGGTGGGCTGCGAGGCCGGCACGCTGAACGCGGCGCGCATCAAGGGCAGCCATGCGGCCATCAAGACCGGCATGCTGGCCGCCGATGCGCTGGCGGCTGCCATGCAGGCCGGCCGCGCGGGCGATGAAGTGGCCGAATACCCGGCCGCATTCGAGACGAGCTGGCTGCATGAGGAACTGGACCGCAGCCGCAACTTCAAGCAGTGGTTCAAGAAGGGCAACACCATCGGCATGCTCATGACCGGCATCGAGCAATGGCTGCTGCCCAAGCTGGGCGTCAAGCGCCCGCCCTGGAGCGTGCGCAGCACCACGCCCGACCACGCGCGCCTGCACGCCGCCGGCCAGGTGCCTCCCATTCGCTACCCCAAGCCCGACGGCGTGATCACGTTTGACCGCCTGTCGTCGGTGTTTGTGGGCAACGTCAACCACGAAGAAAACCAGCCCGCGC
Organism: uncultured Rubrivivax sp.; assembly: GCA_964620975.1. Lineage (GTDB taxonomy): Bacteria > Pseudomonadota > Gammaproteobacteria > Burkholderiales > Burkholderiaceae_C > Rubrivivax. The sequence goes on from CAZUKT010000181.1 coordinate 8,314, forward strand.
ACCTGACGCTCAAGGATGCCGGCGTGCCCGTGTCCGTGAACCTTGAAAAGTACGCCGGCCCCGAAAGCCGCTACTGCCC
>CAZUKT010000182.1:0-8350 GCA_964620975.1 uncultured Rubrivivax sp.
GCTGCATTGAACAAGCTTCTGCGTTGGACGCGGCGCTGGCCAAACACGTGGACCGCAAGACCTCGATGCTCTCGCCAGTGGAGCACGCGGTGTTGTTGATTGGCGTGTACGAACTGATGCACTGCGTGGACATCCCCTACCGCGTGGCCATCAATGAAGCCGTGGAACTGGCCAAGTCCTTTGGCGGCACCGATGGCCACAAATACGTCAACGGCGTGCTTGACAAGTGCGCCGCCGATCTGCGGCCCGACGAAGCACGCCGCCCGCGCCGCTGAGATCTCCTCAGCCCGCCATGATCCGCACCGCCAGCAGGCTGGCCCGTATCGACCCGTTTTACGTGATGGAGTGCGCCAAGGCGGCGGACGTCATCGCGCGCAGCCCGGCATGTGACCCTGCGCAGGGTGGCGAGCGCATGATCTACCTGAACATCGGCGAGCCCGACTTCAGCGCCGCTCCGGCCGTGCAGGCCGCTGCCGCGGCGTGCGTGCAAGGCGGCCGCACGCAGTACACACACGCCACCGGCCTGCCCGAACTGCGCGAACGTATCGCCGCCTGGTATGCCACCCGCTTTGGCGTGGTGGTAGACCCGGCGTGCATCGTCGTCACGGCCGGCGCTTCAGCGGCGCTGCAACTGGCTTGCCTGGCGCTCTTTGAGCCTGGCGACGAAGTGCTGATGCCCGACCCCAGCTACCCATGCAACCGGCACTTTGTGGCCGCCGTGGGCGGGCAGGCGCGGCTGCTGCCCACCACCGCGCAGGGGCGCTACCAGCTGGACGCGGCGTCGGTGGCCGCCGCCTGGGGGCCGGCCACACGCGCTGTGCTGCTGGCGTCGCCCAGCAACCCCACCGGCACCTCCATCGCCCAGGCCGAAATGGCCGCCATCATGCAGGCCGTACGTGCGCGCGGCGGTGTGAGCATCGTTGACGAGATCTACCTCGGCCTGAGCTTTGACGCCGCCTACGGCCACAGCGCGCTGGCCCTGCCCGGCGCCGAAGACGACCTCATCAGCATCAACAGTTTCAGCAAGTACTTCGGCATGACCGGCTGGCGCCTGGGCTGGATGGTGGTGCCGCAGGCCCTGGTGGCACCGATAGAAAAGCTGGCCCAAAACCTGTACATCTGCGCCAGCACCGTGGCACAGCGGGCAGCGCTGGCTTGTTTTGAGCCCGCGTCCCTGGCCGAATACGAACGCCGCCGCGAAGAATTCAAACAACGCCGGGACTACATCGTGCCCGCCTTGCAGGCCCTGGGCCTGCCCGTGCCCGTGGTGCCCGACGGTGCCTTCTACGCCTGGTTTGACTGCTCGGCCTTCAACGCCAGCAGTTGGGACTTCTGCTTTGACATGATGCAGCGCGCCCATGTGGCGCTGACCCCGGGGCGCGACTTCGGGCCGGGCCAGGCCGAGCGTTTTGTGCGGCTGTCTTTTGCCAGCAGCATGCCGCAGTTGCAGGCCGCCGTGGCGCGTTTGGCACGCGAGCTGGCGCGCTGAGCACGCCAGGGCGCCGAAACAGCGGTGACAAGCCGTTAACCCCCGGGAAATCAGCCCTTTTTAGGGCGCTGGCCGCGCCGCGCTGCACTTAAGCTGCGGCACCGTGTCCTTCAACCCCTTTCAACGGCGCAGCCCCAACGACGGCGAAGCGACAGAGTTCGCCGCCACGGTGGCCGCTTTGCCCGACGAACGGCCGCAGCCTGCGCTGCCGGGCCCCGTGGACGGGGCACCCGATTCACTGCCTTCGCTACCCGATGACGGGCCTGCTGACTTGCCCGATGTGCTGACCGACTTTGGCGCCGACAGCCTGCCCGCCCCAGCCGACACCAGCACCGAGCAGCGGCCCACCTTGTCACACATCGGCCGCTATGCCCTGAAGGGCCCGCTGGGCCGGGGCGGCCTGGGCCAGGTGCACGAAGCCTGGGACCCGCTGCTTTCACGCACGGTGGCCGTCAAGACCCTGCAGTTCAACCTGGACATGCCGGCGCGGGTGTCGCTGGACGGCCTGTTCCTGAACGAAGCACGGGCGGTGGCGGGCCTGAACCACCCCAACATCGTCACCGTGCACGACGCCGGGCTGTCAGCCCACGGCGTGTACATCGCCATGGAAAGGCTGCAGGGCCGCGACATGCGCCAGGCACTGGCCCAAGGCTGGCGACCCTCACCGTGGCAAGCCGCCCAACTGGTGCGGCGCGTGGCCGACGCACTGGCCTACGCACATGCCCACGGCGTGGTGCATTGCGACATCAAACCGGCCAACATCTTTCTCACCAAACGTGACAAGCCCAAGGTGCTGGACTTTGGCATCGCGCGCGTGGCGCACGGCGCCGCGCTGCCGGCACTGGACGGCATGGTGGCCGGCTCGCCGCACTACCTGGCGCCCGAACAACTGCAAGGCGGCACGGTGGACGCGCGCACCGACATCCACGCCCTCGGCGTGGTGTTTTACGAGCTGCTGACCGGGCGCAAGGCCTTCATGGGCGACTCGGTAGACCAGATCACCTGCGCCGTGCTCACCAACCACCCGGCCCCGGCGCATGAACTGCGCAGCGGCGTGCCACACACGCTGTCGGCCATTGCCAACCGGGCCATGGCGCGTGACGCCGCCGAGCGCTACCCCCACGCCGCCGACATGGCCACCGAACTGCGCCGCTGGCTGGAGCGCCACCCCGAAGGTGAAACCGCCGCCGCCGCGGCTACATCAACTGCAGCCGCCGCTGTGGCCGCGCCACCCGCCAGCGCGCTGCGGCGCCGTTGGGGCGTGGCCACCGCCTTGGCCGTGGTGCTGCTGCTGGGCCTGCTGGCGCTGCGCCCTGGGCCCAACGCGTCGCTGCAGGTGTCCAGCCCGCCGTCCGCCGCTGCGGCGGCCGCCGCAGGCCTGGCCACCGCCCCTGCGCCGGCCACGCCACCCGGCGAAAGCGCGGCCACCACGGCCCCACTTGCTGCGGCGCCCGGCACCGAGCCTGCAGCCGCTGCACAGGCGCCGGCTGCGGCTGCAGCCACCAGCACCACACGCCCAGCCCCGCCCGCCAAGGCCAGGGCCGACAAACCCGTGGCCCCACGCGACACCCGCCTGCCGCTGGCCGCAGCGGCAGCCGCCGCACCCTTGGCAACGGGCCTCTTGCAATTGGCCATCAGCCCCTGGGGCCACGTCGACGTGGACGGCACCGCCGCCGGCACCACACCGCCGCTGACACGCCTGAACCTGCCCGAAGGCAGCCACACCATCACCGTGCGCAACGAAGACTTTGCGCCCTACACCACCACCGTGCAGGTCAGCGCCGACAAGCCCGTGACCGTGCGCCACCGCTTCGGACAATAAGCATGCGCCGCATCCCACGGGCCGCCTTTGCCAACCAAGCCACCCCCGCCGCTGGCGCCATGGCAGCGGCGGCGGCCTTGACGCTGCTGCTGGCCGCCTGCAGCGCGCCGCCCAAGCCGCCACCACCGGCGCCGCCCGGGGGCTTGGCCGAGCTGATGGAACGCCCTGGCGAAAGGGCCCTGTTTGACGGCATCCGCGCTTACGACGACGGCCAGTACCCGCAGGCCGAAGCGGCGCTGCGCAAGGCCCTGGCCGCCGGCCTGCAAAGCGGGCGTGACCGCGCCAGCGCGCACAAGTTGCTGGCCTTCATCACCTGCACCAGCGAGCGGCCGGCCGACTGCGAAGCCGCCTTTCGTGCCGCGCGCGCGGCCGACCCGGCCTTTGCGCTGAGCCGCTCTGAAGCGGGCCACCCGCTGTGGGGGCCGGTGTACCGCAAGCTTGCGGCGCCCGGCTCGCCTTGACGGCCGCGCTGCGGCTGCGCAAGACACGCCGGCATAATCGGCGCCGCTGATGCTGCCCCACACGCTGCCCCTCACCACCGCTGTCCACCCCACGCCTTTCAGCCACACCCTGCGTGTGTACTGGGAAGACACCGACGCCGGCGGCGTGGTGTTCTACGCCAACTACCTGAAGTTTTTTGAGCGCGCCCGCACCGAATGGCTGCGCCAACTGGGTGTGGGCCAGCAGGCGCTGCGCGAAAGCACCGGCGCCATCTTCGTCGTCACCGACACCGCCGTGCGCTACCGCGCGCCGGCGCGGCTCGACGACGAACTGCGGGTGACCGTGCTGCTGCACAAACACGGCAGTGCGTCCATGACGCTGCAACAGCAAGCCTGGCGTGGCCACACGCTGCTGGCCGAAGGTGAAATCCGCATCGGCTGTGTCGATTGCGGAACCTTCAAGCCGCGCCGCATTCCGACCGACGTGCTTCACACATTGACATGAACCAAGACCTCTCCATCACCACCCTCGTGTTGCACGCCAGCCTGGTGGTGCAACTGGTCATGGCGGGCCTGGCACTGACCTCGCTGTCGAGCTGGACGGTCATCTTTGGCAAGGTCTTTGGCCTGCGCAAGGTACGGGGCAGCAACGACGAATTCGAGCGCGAATTCTGGTCGGGCCGCAGCCTCACCGAGCTCAACACCGCCGTCACGCAGAAGACCGAAACCGCCCCCATGGAACGCATCTTTGCCAGTGGCATGCGTGAATTCCTGAAGCTGCGTGAAAAGCGCCTGGAAGCGGGTGCGCAGCTTGACGGCGCACGCCGCGCCATGCGCGCCAGCTACCAGCGTGAACTGGACGTGATCGAAAGCAACCTCAGCTTCCTGGCCAGCGTGGGCAGCGTCAGCCCCTACGTGGGCCTGTTTGGCACGGGGTGGGGGATCATGCATGCCTTCGTCGGCCTGGAGAACATGACGCAGGTGACGTTGGCCACGGTGGCACCGGGCATTGCCGAAGCGCTGGTGGCCACAGCCATTGGCCTGTTTGCCGCCATTCCCGCCGTGGTGGCCTACAACCGTTTTGCGCGCGACATTGACCGCATTGCCATCCAGCTGGAAACCTTCATTGAAGAATTCAGCAACATCCTGCAGCGCAATTCAGGGCAGGCCGGCAGCACCACCACCATCGCCGGTTCAGGGGCCCGCTGATGCCACAAGTTGTGTCTCGCGGTGGGGCCCGCGGCCGCCGCTCCATCAACGAGATCAACATGGTCCCGTTCATTGACGTGATGCTGGTGCTGCTGATCATCTTCATGGTCACCGCACCCCTCATCACCACTGGCGTGGTGGACCTTCCGAGCGTGGGAAAAAGCGCGCAGCGGCCCGCCAGCGTGGTGGAAGTCATCGTGGGCAGCGACGAAAAGCTGCGCCTGCGGGTAGACCAGAAAGAGCCCGAAGGCGTGGTGCTGGCCCAACTGGCCGCCAAGGTGCGTGACAAACAGGCTGGCAACGCCGATGTACCCGTGGTCATCAGCGCCGACCGCAACGTGCGCTATGAAAACGTGGTGCGGGTGATGGACACGCTGCAACGCGCCGGCGTCAAGCGCGTGGGCTTGTCGGTCAAGCAGGGCAGCTAGCCAAGCCCCGCAATGTCGGCGGCCACCATGACCCTGTCACGGCAGCACGATGTGCTGCTGCCGCAGCCGATAGGCGGCAACGCGCCGGGTGCGGCACTGGCCTTGCTGGTGCATGTGGGCTTGCTGCTGGCGCTGACCACGGCGGTGAACTGGCGCACCAAGGCGCCCGAAGTCTTCAGCGCCGAGCTGTGGGCCAGCGTGCCGCAAGTGGCCGCGCCGATACCGCCAGCGCCGGTGGCGCCCGTGGCGCCACCCCCACCACCGCCTGCGGCCCGCGCCCAGCCCACGCAGGCCGACGCCGACATCGCCATTGAACAAGCGCGCAAGCGCAAGGTGGAAGAAGACAAAAAACGCGCCGACGACCTGGCCGCCGAAGCCGAGCGCAAACGCGTCGCCGACAAGAAAAAGGCCGACGACGAAAAGCAGCGCCTGGAAGACGATAAGAAGCGCGCCGAGGACGAGAAGAAGAAGGCCGAAGAAGACAAGAAAAAACGTGAGCAGGAAGCCGCCGAGACCAAGGCCGACGAAGAGCGCCTGGCGCGCCAGCGCGAAGAAAACCTGCGCCGCATGATGGGCCAGGCCGGCGGTGCGGCAGGCAACGCCGGTGGCACCGGCACCGCCACACGCAATGCTGCGCCAACGGCGGCCTACACCGGCAAGCTCATTGCGCGCATCCGTCCCAACATCGTCTACACCGGCAACGCGCCGGCCAGCGCCACGGCCGAAGTTGAGGTGCGCGCCGCGCCGGGGGGCAGCATCATCTCGCGCCGCCTGGTCAAGAGCAGCGGCTTCAAGGAATGGGACGACGCCGTGTTGCGCGCGATAGACCGTACACCGAGCCTGCCACGCGACACCGACGGCCGCGTGCCCGACCAGCTGACCATCGCTTTCAGGCGCGATTGACGGGTTCCGCAGACGCAGCCGTGCCGGCAGCGCCGGCGTAGCGTGCCATGAAGGCGCGGTCGATGCGGTCCTTCCACCACCAAGCCCAGCGGCCCTGCGCGGCCCAGCCGCCCCAGGACACGATGGCACTGCGGTTGCCGCAAGAAATGAGGTTGAGCGTGCGCTTTTGTGGCGTGTGGGGCTGCAGGTCCCCGCCGCCCACGAGGCGCCGCAGGTTCAGCGCCAGCGGTGGCCCGGCGCGCACGGCGTAGACTCCACTGCGCGGGTGCGGTGCGTCGGCGCGCACCGACACATCGCCCACCGCAAACACCTCGGGGTGCGACGTGCTTTGCAGTGTGGCGCCCGTGCGCACAAAACCGTGTTCGTCCAGCGCCAGGCCGCTGTGGCCCAACCAGGGCGGTGCTTCTGCGCCCGTGGCCAGCACCGGTGCGTCGCAGGCCAGGCGGGCACCACTGCCCAGCACCACCACGCCGGGCTGCAGCGCGGCGCAGGTGTCTTCAAACACGGTGACGCGGCGCGCCGCCAGCGCCACCGCCGCACGCCGCATCACCCCCGCCGGATATCCCGCCAGCGGCGCCGCACCGCCCGTGACCAGGGCCACCCGGGCGCGCTCTTGTCCTTGGCCCGCCAGGCGGTGCTGCAGGGCCATGGCCAGTTCCACGCCGGCCGCGCCGCCGCCCACCACCACCACGTCAAGCACACGCTGTGCGGCCAGGCCCCACAAGCCTTCAAGCAGGTGCACAAAGTGCTCGATGGGCCGCACAAAGAGGCCGTGTTCGCGCGCCCCGGGCAGGCGGCTGCGGTCCATGGTGGCGCCGGTGTCCAGCGACAGCACGTCGTATTCCGCCGTGCGGCCGTCGGCCAGGTGCACCACACGTGCGGCCGTGTCCAGGCCCACGGCAGCGCCTTCCACCACACGCACCTTGGCGGCAGCGGCCAAGGGCAGCAGCGGTATGGCGCACTGTGCCGCGCTGTAGTGGCCCGCCACCAGGCCCGGCACCATGCCTGAATACATCTGGCGCATGAAGGGCGTGACCATCAGCACGTCGGCGCCGGCCAGCGGTTCTTGCGCCAGTGCCTGCAGCACATGCACGTGGGCGTGGCCGCCGCCCAGCAAGACCAGTCGTTTGCTCATGCGGTGCGTCGCGGGTTGCCGTTGTTCATGCGCTTGGGTGTGGGCCTGTGTCGATGATGGGCGGCGGCTCAGGGCTCAAAACGCAATGCCGTGATGTGCGCCAAAGAGCGGCCGCCCGTATTGTCGGCATCGGCACCCACTGCCACACCGGTCAGCGGCGGCACGGTGGTGGTTTCGTCGCCAAAGGCGCGCAGGAAGTCTGCGGCCACGTCACGCTGCTCGTCCACCCAGGCGCCGGGTGCGTCAGCGGCGTTGCGCAACACGATGTAGCGCACACGGCGTGAAAACGCGTTGTCGATCTTGGCGCCCACGGTTTCAGTGGTGGCCCACACCCAGCACAGGGTGGCGCTGGGCAGGTCTTCACCGCTCAGGTCGCGGGCCATGCGCAGGCGTTGGCGGTCCATGAAGGGCACCTGCGCCAGCGGCAGGTCAAAGCTCAGGCACACCTTGGCGGCCACGTCGTCACCGGCCTTGCTGTGCAGGTCACTGCGTGCGGCCGGCTCCAGCAGCCGCCATGACCAACGCAGCGCCCGCGGTGCGGGCACGGCGGGCAGGCGGTGCAAGAGGTTGCCGTAGGACTTGTCGGCCGCCACACGCACGGCGGCACGGCCTTGCACGTTGTCCGGCGTGAAGCGGGTCATGGGCGGCGCCTGTTTGGGCAAGCCCACCACGCGCCAGCCGTCGCCAAACTGGTTGCCGTCCACCAGCGGCGCCAGCAGCGCGCCCGCCAGCGCCAGGCTAAGCGCGGCGCCAGGCATGGAACTTCTCCACCCAACGCAGCAGGTTCAGCGGCTGATGGGCACGTTTCCACTCGCCGGCCGCGTACTTGTTGGCCTCGGCCCAGGTGGGGTAGGTGTGGATGGTGCCCAGAATCTTGTTCAGGCCCAGGCCGTGTTTCATGGCCAGCACGTACTCGGCGAGCAG
>CAZUKT010000183.1:0-405 GCA_964620975.1 uncultured Rubrivivax sp.
TGCTGCGCATTGCAGCGGTGGGCGCCGAGGTGAGCTTCCAGCGCAACGACAAGGGCGAAGTCACCGGTCTGACATTGCGCCAGGGTGGGCAGGTGCTGCCGGGCAAGAAGGAGTGAAAAGCAAGCGCAGCGGCACTTGTCGCTTGCGCTAGATTCACCCGCTTCGCGTCAGCCCCGCTTCGACTCAACCCCGCCCCCCGCATGAACACCACCGAGCTCTTTCTGGTCGCGATGCTGATCGTGTTCACGCTGCCCTATCTGGTGTGGCGCCTGGGCCGCACCGAATACTGGGCACCGCTGGTGGTGGTGCAAATCATTGCCGGCATCGTGCTGGGGCCGGGTGTGCTGGGCGCGGCCTTTCCTGAGTACTACAAGTTCGTCTTCACGCCCCCCGTCATCCAGAGCC
>CAZUKT010000183.1:415-8339 GCA_964620975.1 uncultured Rubrivivax sp.
AGTGACGGCGCTGCCCATCCTGATCCTGTTCATGGAAAAGCTGGCCATCCTGCGCCAGCCCATCGGCCAGCGCATCCTGCGTTACGCCAGCCTGGACGACATCGCCATCTGGGGCGTGCTGGCGCTGATCCTGATGGACTGGCAGCGCGTGGGCAAACAAGGCCTGTTCCTGCTGGCATTTGCCGGCTTGGGCTACGGCCTGAGGAAGCTGCTGCCGCGCCTGCCCGAACGCGACCGCTGGTACGTGGCGCTGATCTGGCTGCTGGCCTGCGCGCTTGGGGCCGACTGGTGTGGCCTGCACTTCATGGTGGGGGCCTTTCTGGCCGGCGCCGTCATCGACGCGCACTGGTTCAATCAGGAAAGGATGGACCTGCTGCGCCACCATGTGCTGCTGGTGCTGATGCCGGTGTTCTTCCTCAGCACGGGCTTGCGCACCCAGTGGGACGTCGGCGGCTGGACCGTGTTCGTGGCTGCCGGCTGGCTGCTGCTGGCCAGCGTGTCGGGCAAGCTCATCGGCATCCACATTGCCGGGCGCATCCTTCGTTGGCAGCCGGGTGAAGCCAGCCTGATTGGCTGGCTGCTGCAGACCAAGGCGCTGATCATGATCATCTTTGCCAACGTGCTGCTGGACAAAGGCATCATCACCAACGCCACCTTCACGGCACTGCTGCTGATGGCCGTGGCCAGCACCATGCTCACGGTGCCGGTGGTGACGCCGATGCTGGCCCGCTTGAAGGGAGTGCTGGCCAAGTCGAGTTGACGCCGCACGGCCACACAGCTTGCGCCACCCACCCGCATGGCGCCAGCTTCAGCCGGGCGCCAGCACCCCGTGGTCCAGCAAGGTGCGCAACTGGGTGCGTTTGGGGCCTCGGTGCCGCGGCCGTCGCAGCGCGCCACCAGGGCCAACACATCGGGGCCCACCGCCAAGGGGTCAAACTGGCTGTAGCTGACCAGCCAAAGGGCCGTCCACCCGCAGGCGGGCAAACGCCGACGCTTGGCTGGCACCGGCCTGCACCGCGTTCAACGTGTCCTGCAAGTCCCGCACGTCGTCGCCCGGCTCGCAGCCGAAGTAAAGCTGTCTGGCCATGATGCGCTGCCCTCGCGAAGGTGATCGTTGCCCGCAACCCGGGGCCGGCCACTTTGCGCCAGCTGATCAGATTTCGTCGGCCTCTATCACCAGCGTGCGCCGCCGTACGCCGTGCACCGCCACAGACACGGTGATGCGCAAGGCCTGCCCCACCGGCACGCTGCGGCTGAAGCGGTAGTCCAGCCCGTCGTAGGCGCCGGGGTTCTGGCTTGGCTCCTTGCGGCGCCACTGCTGCACCCCATTGGCCAGCACCGCCATCTGGTGCCAGGGTTGACGCACCGCCTGGGGCACGCCCACGGTCATGGCGCAGGCGATCTCAAAACGGCGCTCGCGCCGCGCATCGGCCGGGATGGTGAGCGTGGCGGTGGCGGCGTCGCTGGCGCTGATCTGCCAGCGTTCAGGCGCGGGCGGTTTGACAGCTGCAGGTGGGGGTGGCTGGGGCATGGGGCGTGGGGACGTGGGGATCTGTGCATAGTGGCTGGGAGTCACCAGCACCAGGCGGGCAACAAGGCGCAGCATTGTGCGGGGCCGGGTTGCCACGCTGGTTTGTCACACCCGGTTGGCTACGATGCGCCCAGCACCACTGGCAACGCGCACCATGGCCCAACTGCAACCCGACGAAGCCGCCCACTACCAACAGCACGGCTACGTCATTCCCCGCTTTGCCTTGCCGGCTGCGCAGGTGGACACACTGCGCCAGGCACTGGACGAACTGCTGCAGCGCAACCCCGGCGTGCGGCCTGAAAAGCTGGTGTCGGCGCATGTGGAACGCGCCCAGGGCGACAACGGCGAAGGGGTGCGCGGCGTGTCGCAATTTCTGGATCTGGCACGCGACCCGCAGATCGTGGAACTGGTGTCGGGGGTCATCGGCAACGACGTGATCCTGTGGGGCTGCCACGTGTTTTGCAAACCCGCCGGGCAGGGGTTTGAAACACCGTGGCACCAGGACGGCCACTACTGGCCCATACGCCCGCTGGCCACCTGCACGGTACGGGTAGCACTGGAGCCGTCCACCACCGCCAACGGCTGCCTGCGCGTGATTCCGCGCTCGCACATCGGCCAGGTGCTGCACGAGCACCTGCATGAAGACCGGTCCGACCTGACGCTCAACCAGCGCCTGGCCGAAGGCAGCTTTGACGAAACCACCGCCGTGGACCTGGTGTTGCAGCCCGGGCAGATGTCGCTGCACGACGTGTACATGGTGCATGGCGCCAAGGCCAACCTGTCGGCCCAGCGGCGCACCGGCGTGGCGCTGCGCTACATGCCGGCCACGTCACTCTTTGACCGCGCCCTGCGCCCGGTGCACGGGCAAAGCGGCGTGCCGGTCAACTTTTTGCAGCGGCCGCTGTGGCTGCTGCGCGGTGTGGACCGGGTTGACGTGCATGGCGGCAATGACTTCACTGTGGGGCATGCCGGCGGTTGAACCGTTCAGGCGGGGTCGTGCTGCGCCTGCGCCCAGGCCGCAAGAATCTCGCGGTGCAGGGCGATGTTGCTGAGAAAACCCTGGCGCAGCCCGTCGTCCTGAATGGACCGGGCCGTGGCCTGCACGGCGGCGTGGGCACGCGCAAGCCAGCTTTGCGCTTGGGCATCACCCGCCGTGCGCAGCACCTCAAAACAGGTCCACTCCAGCAGGCGGCCGTCGCAGCGCTCATAGCTCACGCCGGCCGCCAGATGCGCCAGCAGTTGCTGCACATGCTGCAGCGCCTTGGGCAAGTCGCCCTGCTGCAGCGCCACACGGGCCAGGCCCACGGTGGCGTCGTGCTGGCGCGGGTCGTGGATGGCCAAGGCCAGCGCCGCCGCGTCTTCAAAGGCACGCTGCGCGGGCCCAAACTGCTGCAGCGCCAATTCAGCGTGGCCGATGTCGCACAGCGCGGTGGCTTGAATCGGCCTGGCCTGCACCCGCAGTGCCAGCGCATGCGCCTGGCGCGCCGTGGCCAGGGCCTGCGCGTGGTCGCCACGCAGGCGGTGCACCCAGCCCAGGGTGCTGAGCGTGGTGCATTCGGCTTGCTGGTTGCCCGTGGTGTGGTCCAGTTGCAGTGCTTCTTCAAGCACCTGGCGCGCCGGGCCCAGGGCGCCCAGCGAGGCCCAGTCCAGGCCCACGTTGTGCAAGGCACCCGCCTCGGCCTGGCGGTCGCCCAGCGCGCGGTCTATGGCCAGCCCCTGCTGTTCCAAAGCCAGGGCAGACACGGGATCGTCTTGCATCTCGCGGGCAATGACGGCCAGCGTGCCCAGGCAGGCCGACTGCATCTGGCGGTCGCCCAAGGCTTTGGCTTGCACCAGCACTTCTTGCGTCAGCGCCTGGCCGGCTTGCCAGTGGCCCTGGTGCGCCAGCGCCGACGCCACGATGCGCTGGCAACGCATGCGCAGCCCGTCGTCGCCAGCCAGTTGCGCCCACTTCACGGCTTGGCGTGCGCTGCTTTCCTGCAAGCCGCGGTCGCCCGTGCGCAAGCCCAGGTTGGCCAGCCGCCCTGCGGCCTGGGCACGGCACTGGTTGTCGTCCAGGGTCTGCGCCAGTGCTTGCAGGGCATCCAGGTCAGCGCGTTGTTCGTGGCGCTTTCCCTGCATGCCCAGGGCGGCCTCGCGCGCCAGCAGCAAGCGCCAGCGCAGGGCGGGCAAGGTCAAGGCCGCGCCCTCCAGCAGGGCCAGCGCCTTTTGCACATGCACCAGCACCCGCTCGTGCGCAAAGCGCGTGGCGGCCTGTTCGGCCGCCTGGGCGTGGAATTCAGCGGCGCTGGCGGCGTCGCCGGCTTGTTCGTGGTGTTCGGCGGTCAGCGCCAGCCAGTCGTTGGCGCGCAGGCCACTTTGTTGCGCCAGCCAGGCCGCCAGCTTGCCGTGCAGCACACGCTTGTCGCGCCGCAGCACGGTGCCGTAGGTCACCTGGTGCAGCAAGGCGTGTTTGAAGGCGTATTCACGCAGGCCTTGCAGCGCGATGCTGGCCTGGTCTTCAGCGCGCGCCAGCGTCAGCTCGCGCCGCACCAGGCCGGGCAGGCTCAGCCGGGCTTGTTCGTCCAGTGCCATCAAGGCCTGGTCCCAGAACACCTGGCCGATGACGCTGGCTTCTTGCAGCGTCAGCCGCTCGGGCGCCGGCAGGCCGTCCAGGCGGGCTTGCAGCACGCCGGTCAGCGTGGATGGCACCTTGGTGGCCTGCAGCTTGCCGCCGTGCAGCGCCCAGCCCGTGGGCGCCGTGGTGATGGTGCCCTGGTCAATGAGCATCTTGACCAGCTCTTCCATGTAGAACGGGTTGCCCTCGGCACCGTCGGTGATCAGCTTGCGCAGTGCGGCGGGCGCGGCCGGCAGCTTCTTCAGCAGCTCCTGCACCAGCGTGTGGCTGCCCGGCCCGTCCAGCGCCTGCAGGGTGATGCTCGGCTGCATGCCGGGGGTGTGCAGCCAGTCGGGGCGCCGCTCAAAGAGTGTGGGCCGGCTGCTGGCCACCATCAGCAGCGCCATGTCACGGTTTGCATCGGCCAGCTCGCGCAGCCAGTCCAGGCTCTCGGTGTCGGCCCAGTGCAGGTCTTCCAGCAGCAGCAGCACCGGCGCCGCGCCTTGCGCCGACAAGCGGCGCAAGAACTGCGCCGCCGCATGGCAGCCCCGGCGGCGAATCTGCTGCGGGTTGCCGATGATGGGTTGGACGTGGCGGCTGCTGCTGTAGTCGATGCCTATCAAATGCCCCAGCAGGTGGGCGTGGCCTTCGGCCATGTCGGCGCCGTCGCTTTGGGTGAAGAGCGGCACCACGGCCGCTTCAAGCTTTTGCCGCGCCTGCGCCAAGGTGTCGTCGTCGTGGATTTGCAGTCGCCAGGCCACGATGTCGCGCAGCAGGCCAAACGCCTGGCTGCCGGTGTGCGGGTGGTTGCGGCCGCGAAAGATGAAAAACGCCTCGGGCCGCAACTCGGCCCAGGCTTCAAATTCATGCAGCAGGCGGCTCTTGCCCAGGCCGGCGTCGGCCACCACCGTGACGGCATCAAAGCAGCCGTCAAGCCACAGCCGTGCAAAGGCGGCTTGCAATTGCGCCAGTTCAGCGTCACGGCCCACCATGCGGGTGCTGACACCTTCAATACCCCGCGTGCCGATACGAAACGAGCGCGGCTTGGCGCGCTGCACCAGGTAGCTCTGCACGGGCTCCAGCACACCCTTGACGGCCAGCGGCGCCTGCACCTCCACGTCAAACAAGCCACGCACCTGGTTGTAGGTGTCATGGCTGATGCGCAGGCCGCCCGCCGGGGCCGTTTGCTCCATGCGCGCCGCAATGTTGACGGCCATGCCACGGATCGTGCCTTCGGCGTCCACGCCACCACCGAGCAGCACGTCGCCGGTGTGCACACCCAGGCGCACGTCAAAACCCGTGTGGGCGTGCTGGCTTTGCACCTCGGCGCCCAGGCGGCGCCCCAGATCAAGCAAGGCCAGGCCGCAGCGCACGGCGCGTTCACAGTCGTCTTCGCGGGTGCCGTCGGCACCAAAAGCGGCCAGCAGGTTGTCACCCGCGAATTGCAAGACCTTGCCCCCGTGGGCTTGCACGATGACCGCGCCACGTGCCAGCGCGTCGTCCATGACGCCGCTGATGCCTTCGGGGTCAAGCTTCTGGCTCAGCGCGGTGGAGCCCACCACGTCCAGGAACAGGATGCTGACTTGCCTGAGGGTCTGTTCCGCTGGCAGCGCGGGCCTTGCGGTGGGTTCGGACAAGCAGGCCGCGAGCCTGGCCTGCAGGGGTGCCAGGGCCGCGTCCACCACCGCGTGGCCCAGCACCGGCCGCTGGGCTTCAAGCGCGACGATGAGGGCTTGGAGCTGGGCCTGCTCGGTGGACATGGGGCGCGAGGATACGCCGCACGCCCCCGTGCAAGCGCGGGGTTATGGGTGCGCGCCGCAGTGCAGGCGGCGCGGCGGGCCGTCAACCGAACTTCAGGAACATCTGGCTGTACGGCTTCTTGACCTTGTCCATGGCGGCCTTGGCGGCGGCCGGGTCCTGCCGCACCAGCGCGTCGCGCACAGCGGCCACCGAGGCCTGCACCTGCTGTTGCAAGGCCACGAAGTCGGGGTTGGCCAGCAGCGCGGCCGGCGCTTCGCTGCGCAGGCGCGCGGCCAGGTAGTCCAGCGCACCCACTTGCGCCAGCAGGGCCATCGCGCCTTGCGGCGTGGCCAATTGCGCCGGGCCGTCATTCAGCACGTGTTCCATTTGCGCGTGGTAGGCGTTCATGTGGTCGCTGAACACCACCACACCGTTGCGGCGCCGCAGGTCGGACATCAGGTCACGGGCCTTTTCCAGCGTGTCGTGCGCGGGCACCAGTTGCGTGGCGGCGATCTGTTTTGCGGCGGCTTCGTACACCGCCGCCACCTCGGCCAGCGTGGTGGCCACGCCGGGGTCACGGTCATACGGTGCGGGGGGTTGTTTGGCGTAGCGGGCGCTGGGCTCGGCCCAGGCCTGGCGCGCTTGCGCCATCGTCTGCTCGGATTCGGGCTGCGCCTTGTTGTTGGTGCGGAAGAGCACGGCGCGGTAGGGCGCGTAGGCGGCCTGCATGGCGTCGGTCAGGGCGTCGGCGGCCATGGCGGGTGTGGCAGCCAGTGTCGCGGCCACAGAGGCGGCCAGCGCCAGCGCGGCGGGCCAGGTGCGAAGGGTGTTCATGGGGTTCCTTGTAACGTCCGGCCGCATCATGCCGCCACATACCCTGCGTAGTATTGTTCCGGATCAATCCCGCCGTCGGGTCGTGGGGTCTTGTGGTGCGGTCAAGCGGCGCGGCCTTCAGCGGCCTTCAGCGGCCGGCCCACCCCGCCACGGGCAAGGCCTGCGTCAATGTAAGAAACTGGCGCCGCACCCGACCGCTTGGGTGTGCCCCAGTGCCAACCAGGCCAGGCCGCGCCACATTCACTCCGGAGCCCCGATGCACGACACCCTGCCCCTGCTGGCCGCCACTGACTTTCCGCCCCTGCAGCGCGGTGTTTTGCAGACGCTGCAGGTCAACCTGGGCTACAAGTGCAACCAGAGCTGCCTGCACTGCCACGTCAACGCCGGTCCCAACCGCACCGAGATGATGGACGCCGCCACCGCCGACCTGGTGCTTGAAGTGCTGCAGGCCCGTGGCGTGCAGACGCTGGACCTGACCGGCGGCGCGCCTGAACTGAGCCCGCACTTTCGCCGCCTGGTGCAAGGCGCGCGGGCGCTGGGTGTGCACGTCATTGACCGCTGCAACCTCACCATCCTGTCGGAGCCGGGGCAGGAAGACCTGGCCGCTTTCCTGGCCGCGCAGGGTGTGGAGGTGGTGGCTTCGCTGCCCTGCTATTCAGTGGGCAACGTGGACCGCCAGCGTGGTGAAGGTGTGTTTGACCGCAGCATTGCGGGGCTGCGCGCGCTCAACGCGTTGGGCTACGGCGAGCCTGGCACCGGGCGCGTGCTCAACCTCGTCTACAACCCACAAGGCGCGGTGTTGCCGCCGCCGCAAGGCCCGCTGCAGGCCGACTACAAGCGCGAGCTGGCCACGCACTTTGGCATTGTCTTCAACCAGCTTTTTGCGCTGACCAACATGCCCATTCAGCGTTTTGGCAGCACGCTGGTGAGCAAAGGCACGTTTGGCAGCTACCTGCAACTGCTCAAGGGCGCCTACCAGCCGCACAACCTGGACACGGTGATGTGCCGCAGCATGCTCAGCGTGGATTGGCAAGGTGACTTGTACGACTGCGACTTCAACCAGATGCTGGGCCTGCACGCACGGGTGGGCAGCCTCACCCGGCCGCACCTGCGCAACTTGCTCAGCCACCACGCGCAGGGCAGCCCCATCCGCGTGGCCGACCACTGCTACGGCTGCACCGCCGGCCAGGGCAGCAGTTGTGGCGGTGCGTTGGCCGACGGCG
>CAZUKT010000184.1:0-254 GCA_964620975.1 uncultured Rubrivivax sp.
GTGGCCATGCTCGCGCTTGGCACGCATGTCGCCGCATGGCACCTGGGCCAGGCCAGCGGGCGGCCTGTGGCTGATCTGCAGCTACCCGAGAACCTGGGCACCGGCTGGCAACGAACGTCGGCAGACGTGTCGAGTTGGGTGCCGGCTTACAAGGGCGTGCGCAGTTCGCAGGCACGAAGCTATGAGTGGGCAAGCAAGGCGGTGGGCGTTTGGGCGGGTTACTACCGCGACCAGGGCTACACCAACAAGCTGGT
>CAZUKT010000184.1:264-8326 GCA_964620975.1 uncultured Rubrivivax sp.
TCCTTCAGACGTCCGCTGGGGCATGGTTGCCGGTGGGACGGTGGCTGTCACGGTTGGTCAGTCGGTCTATAAGTTGCGTAGCACGGTTGTGCGCGCCTCTGCCGATGTGGGTGCAACGGCAGCACAGCGCCTGCTTGTGTGGCACGTGTACTGGATTGGTGGCCATTTCACGGCCAGCGACGCGCAAGCCAAACTGCTGCTGGCGCTCAACCGTCTGCGCGGCCAAGGGGACGACGCCGCTGCACTGATGTTCTACACGCCGCTGGGCAATGATCCTGAAGCAGCGGCAGATACGCTGCGGCAAATGGTGTCTGGCCAGTTGCCGGAATTCGACCGCGCCTTGCGCGCCACGCAGGGCCACGTCGCCCCTGCGCAGTGATTTTTGACTTCGACTTTTCTGAGGGAAACCAACCATGCAAACGCTGGCAGTCATCGGCCTGGGCTATGTGGGCCTGCCGCTTGTTGTTGAATTTGGCAAACAGATCCGCACCATCGGATTCGACATCGCCAAGAACAAGGTCGAGGCCTGCCAGCGCGGCACCGACCCCTCGCGCGAGCTGACCGACGCGCAGGTGCAAGCGGCCACGCACGCCGTCTACACCGACGACCCCAAGATGCTGGCTGAGGCTGACTTGATCATCGTCGCCGTGCCCACCCCGGTAGACGAGGCCCACATTCCCGACTTCCGGCCGCTCGTGGGCTCGTCCACGGCAGTGGGCCGCCACATGAAGAAGGGCGCCATCGTGGTCTACGAGTCCACGGTTTACCCAGGTGCCACCGAAGAGGTCTGCATCCCCGTGCTCGAGCGTGAATCGGGCCTCAAGTGGAAGCAGGACTTTTTTGTTGGCTACAGCCCTGAGCGCATCAACCCGGGTGACCGGGAGCACACGCTGACGAAGATCTTGAAGATCGTTTCTGGAGACACGCCTGAAACGCTGGCCAAGGTGGCCGAGGTGTATGAACGAATCATCGTGCCAGGGGTGCACAGGGCGAGCTCGATCAAGGCCGCCGAAGCCGCCAAGGTCATCGAGAACACCCAGCGCGACTTGAACATCGCGCTCATGAACGAGTTGGCCATCATCTTCCACAAGATCGGCATCGACACCTCTGAAGTGCTGCAGGCCGCAGGCACCAAGTGGAATTTCCTGAAGTTCAAGCCGGGCTTGGTGGGTGGCCACTGCATCGGCGTGGACCCGTACTACCTGACCCACAAGGCCGAGATGCTGGGGTACCACCCCCAGGTCATTCTGGCTGGTCGCCGCATCAACGACGGCATGGCCAAGTTCGTGGCCGAGCAGACCATCAAGCAACTCATTGCGGGCGGCAGCACCATCAAGGGTGCCAGGGTCAACGTGCTGGGCCTGACCTTCAAAGAAGACTGCGGCGACCTGCGCAACAGCAAGGTCATCGACATCATCAACGAACTGCGCAGTTACGGCGTGGAGGTGTTTGTCACCGACCCGCAGGCTGAGGTGGAAGAGGCCATGCACGAGTACGGCGTCAAGCTGTTGCCCTGGGCAGACCTGCCGCAGGCCGACGCTGTGGTGGCCGCTGTGTCGCACCGCGAATACCTGGGCCTGCCCACTACAGAGATCGCCGCCAAGCTCAAGGCCGGCGGGGTGTTTGTGGACGTGAAGGCATCGTTCGACGCAGTGGCACTGCAGGCCGCCGGGTTCCGCACCTGGCGCCTCTGAAGGCAGGGCCATGCGCCTGACCGTGGGCACCGGCGCCGATCCCCGACCGCTGGTGGTGCACGTCGTTTCCCGCTTTGACACGGGGGGCCTGGAGAACGGCGTTGTCAACCTCATCAATCACATGCCGGCAAGTGCCTACCGGCACGCAGTCCTGGCCTTGACCGAGGTCACTGACTTCAGCCAACGCGTGCGCCATGCCGATGTGCGTTTCATCGCCTTGAGAAAGGCACCGGGACACGGCTTCAAGCTCTACCCACGGCTGTGGCGTTTGCTCAGGAACTGCGGCCCGCTGTGGTGCACACACGCAACTTGGGGCCGCTGGAAATGCAGGTGGCCGCCGCGCTGGCCGGTGTGCCGGTGCGTGTGCACGGCGAGCATGGCCGCGAGCTGAATGACCTGGACGGCCTGAACCGCAAGCTGCAACGCGTGCGTCGGCTCTATTCACCCTTCGTACATCAGTATGTGGCGCTGTCACAAGACCTGGCGCAGTACCTCGTGCAGCGCTGTGGCATTGGCGCGCAGCGCATCGTGCAGATCTACAACGGCGTCGACACCGATCGTTTCCACCCGGCCAATGGCACGGCGGGCCCCTTGCCGGGCTGCCCGTTTGGTGGGCCCGCGCACTGGCTCATTGGCGCCGTGGGCCGAATGCAGGGCGTGAAGGCGCCGACGCTCCTGGCAAAGGCATTTGTTCGAGCGCTGCAGCTGCAGCCCGCATTGGCACCGACTTGGCGTCTGGCGATGGTGGGCGACGGCCCACTCAGGGCGCAGGTCGAGTCCATCCTGAAAGAAGCGGGCGTGGCGCACCTTGTCTGGTTGCCGGGCGAGCGGCATGACGTGGCAGAAGTCATGCGCCACTTGAATTGTTTCGTGTTGCCATCGCTGGCCGAAGGTATCTCCAATACCATCCTTGAAGCCATGTCCACCGGCTTGCCTGTGGTGGCCACGCGGGTCGGCGGAAACGCCGAATTGGTGGCGCATGGCCGCACGGGTGTGGTGGTGCCGGCCGATGACGTAGAGGCCATGGCGCAGGCACTCTTGCAGCGCTTTGGCGATGCGCCGGGCACCCTGTGCATGGGGCAAAACGGGCGGGCCGAGGTCGAGCGTCGATTCAGCCTGAATGCCATGGTGGCGGCCTATCAGGGCTTGTACGACCGTGAACTGGCCCGTGTGGGTTATCAAAGCAGGAACGACTGACAAGCGATGTGTGGCATCACTGGCATCTTTGACACCCGCACGGCGCGGCCCGTGCCGCATGCGGTCTTGCACCGCATGAACGAGTCGCAGACCCACCGCGGGCCAGACGAAGGCAGCCTGCACATGGAGCCCGGCGTAGGTTTTGGGCACCGGCGGCTGTCGATCATCGACGTGGCCACGGGCCAGCAGCCGCTGTTCAATGAAGACGGCTCAGTGGTTGTTGTCTTCAACGGTGAGATCTACAACTACCAGGATCTGATCCCTGAACTGCAGGCGCTGGGCCACGTCTTCCACACCAAGAGCGACACCGAATGCATCGTGCATGCCTGGGAATCCTGGGGCGAAGCTTGTGTAGAACGCTTTCGCGGCATGTTTGCTTTTGCGCTGTGGGACCGCAACAAACAGACCTTCTTCATGGCCCGCGACCGCCTGGGCGTCAAGCCCATGTACTACGCGGTGCTGGACGACGGCACGCTGCTGTTCGGCTCTGAGCTCAAGTCGCTGCTGGCGCACGGGGGCCTCAAGCGCGAGATCGACCCCTATGCCGTCGAAGAGTACTTTGCGCTGGGCTACGTGCCCGAACCGCGCACCATTTTCAAGCAGGCCAAAAAGCTGCCGCCCGCCCACACGTTGGTCATAAGGCGTGGCCAGGCGGTGGCCGAGCCGCGTGAGTATTGGGACGTGCGCTTCACGCTCGACAGCAAGATCACCGAAGCCGAAGCGCAAGAAGAACTGATGGTGCGGCTGCGGGAATCGGTGCGCTTGCGCATGATCGCCGAGGTGCCGCTCGGCGCCTTCCTTTCAGGCGGCGTGGACTCCAGCGCCGTGGTGGCGGCCATGGCGGGCCTGTCCAAGGAGCCGGTCAATACCTGTTCCATCGCCTTTGACGACCCGCAGTTCAACGAAAGCGAATTCGCCAAGATGGTGGCCGACCGTTACCGCACCAACCACTTTGTGGAAACCGTGCGCAGCGACGACTTCGGCCTGCTCGACACCCTGGCGCGTTTGTATGACGAGCCCTATGCCGACAGCTCGGCCATCCCCACTTACCGTGTGTGCCGGCTTGCACGCAAGCGGGTCACGGTGGCGCTGTCGGGCGACGGCGGCGACGAGACCTTTGGTGGCTACCGCCGCTACCGCATGCACATGATGGAAGAGCGCATGCGTTCGGCCTTGCCGCAGTCCCTGCGTGGGCCGCTGTTCGGCTTGCTGGGGCGTGTCTATCCCAAGGCCGACTGGGCGCCACGTGCCTTTCGTGCCAAGACCACCTTTGAAGGCATGGCGCGCGACGCCGTGCAGGCCTACTTTCACAGCATGGGCTTTGTTCGCGACAGCATGCGCAGTGAACTGTTCAGCCCCGCGCTCAAAGCGCAGCTGGGCGGCTACAAAGCCGACGAGGTGTTCCGCCGCCATGCAGCCAAGGCAGGCACCGACGACCCGTTGGCGCTTGTCCAGTACATCGACACCCACACCTACCTGGTGGGCGACATCAACACCAAAGTCGACCGCGCCAGCATGGCCCATTCGCTGGAAGTGCGTGAGCCGCTGATGGACCACAAGCTGGTGGAATGGGCGGCCACGCTGCCTTCGGACATGAAACTGCGGGGCAGCAGTGGCAAGCACGTTTTCAAGAAGGCGCTGGAGAAGTACCTGCCGGATGAAGTTTTGTACCGGCCCAAGATGGGCTTTGCAGTGCCGTTGGCGCGCTGGACGCGTGGCCCTTTGCGTGCCCGTGTGCGTGACGCCTTGCTGGGTGGCGCCATGCTCGACAGCGGGCTGTTCAACGCCCAGGCCGTGCGCAACATCGTTGACCAGCATGAAAGCGGCAGGCGTGACCACAGCACGGCCGTGTGGACGATGCTGATGTTTGAGGCCTTCCTGCGCTGCACCATGGACGACCAGGCGCCGATCAGCGCCGCAGCGTGAAGCTGCGGTCCGCCCAAGATGCCCCGAGACGTGCGCACGCTCCTGTTTTCCACGCTCTACCCCAGCAGTGCCCGTCCGCTGCACGGTGTGTTTGTGGAAACGCGGCTGCGAGAACTGCTGCGGCGTGGCGGTGTACAAACCAGCGTCGTGGCGCCGGTACCGTGGTACTGGTCCACCGATGAACGCCACGGCAGCTACGCCGCCATGGCACGCACGCCACGCCATGAGGTGCGCAACGGCATTGAGGTGCACCACCCGCGCTTTGTGCGCCTGCCCAAGATCGGCATGAGTTCGGCGCCTTTCATGCTGGCGCTGGGCGCGCGCGCCACATTGGCCCGCATCCAACAAGCAGGTTTTGACTTCGACGTCATCGACGCCCACTACTACTACCCTGACGGCGTGGCCGCCGCCATGCTGGCCATGTGGTTCAAAAAACCGCTTGTCGTTACCGCACGCGGCAGCGACGTCAACCTGATCCCCGACTACCGAGTGCCGCGCCTGCTGATCCAATGGGCCGCACGCCATGCCCGTGCCTCGATTGGCGTATCGGCCGCGCTGGTAGAGCGTTTGCAGCAGCTCGGTACTGACGCCGCACGCCTGCATGTGATGCGCAATGGCGTGGACCTGGACCGTTTTGCCGTGCTGGACCAAAACACCATGCGTGGTGAACTGGGCATTTATGGCGCGCCTGTGCTGCTGACCGTGGGCAATCTGCAAGAACACAAGGGCCAGCGCCTGGTGGTGGACGCCTTTGCACAATTGCGCAAACGGCAGCCCGCAGCGCGCCTGCTGCTGGTGGGCGAAGGCCCCGACCGTGCTCACCTGGAGCGGCAGATTGCCGCCGCCGGCCTTGCCGGTGCCGCCACACTGGTGGGTGCGGTGCCCAACACCGACCTGGCCAAGTGGTACAGCGCTGCTGACGTGCTGGTGTTGGCCTCTAGCCGCGAAGGCTGGCCCAACGTGCTGCTGGAAGCCATGGCCTGTGGCACACCCGCAGTGGCCAGCCGCGTGGGTGGTGTGCCAGAAATCGTGCAAAGTGCTGTGGCAGGCCGGGTGGTGGCCGGAGTGACGCTGGGGATGCTGCCAGCCCTGGCCGGGTGGTGGCCGAGCGCACCGGCGCTGCATTTGCTGCAGCCATTGAAGACCTGCTGGCGGCTCGCAACGAGCGCAGCCGTGTGCGCCAATACGCCGAGGGTTTTAGCTGGGACCGCACCAGCCAGGACCAACTCAGCCTTTTCAACGCCCTGGCGGCGCGTGCATGAACATCCTCTACCTGTGCCACCGTTTTCCCTTTCCGCCCAAACGCGGCGGCAAGATCCGGCCCTTCAACATGATCCGCCACCTATCGCAGGCCGGGCATCATGTGCATGTGGGGTCGCTGGTGCGGTCGCAGGCCGAGGCCGACGAAGGCAAGGGCATCGCGCCGCACTGCGCCGGCTTCGACATGGGCATGGTGACTGAAGGCGTGCAGTGGGCGCGAATGGTGGCCCGGCTGCCGCTGAGCACGCCCTCGTCGATGGGCTATTTCTATTCGCCAGCGCTGGCCGGCCGCGTGAAGCTGCTGCTGGCGCAGCAGCGCTGGGACTTGATCTTTGTTCACTGCTCTTCGGTGGCGCAGTATGTGCAACACGTGCAGGGCACGCCCAAGATCCTGGATTTTGGTGACATGGACTCGCAGAAGTGGCTGGAGTACGCCAACTACAAGCCCTTCCCGCTGTCACTGGGTTACCGCTTTGAGGGTCACAAGATGCTGGCCGCCGAAAAGCGCCTGGCGCGCCGCTTTGACCTGTGCACTGCCACCACACGTGCCGAGTGGCAAACACTCAATGACTACGGCACGGGTGCGGCCACTGACTGGTTCCCAAACGGCGTGGACGCGTCGTACTTCAGCCCCACCGACGGCGCCTACGACGCCGATACCATCAGCTTCATTGGCCGTATGGACTACTACCCCAACCAGGAGTGCATGTCGCGCTTCTGCAAGCAGGTGTGGCCTTTGCTCAAGCAGCGGCGGCCGGCGCTCAAGCTGCTGATCGTGGGTGCTGACCCATCGCCAGAGATGCGTGCGCTGGGTGGCTTGCCAGGTGTCACCGTCACTGGCTCGGTGCCCGACGTGCGGCCTTTCATTCGCGGCTCGGCGCTCATGGTGGCACCGCTGGCCATAGCACGCGGCACGCAAAACAAGATCCTTGAAGCCATGGGCATGGGCGTGCCCGTGGTCACCAGCAGCGCGGCTGCGGGTGGTGTGGACGCCGAAGCCGAACAGCACTTTCTGGTGGCCGACAGCCCGGCCGACCTGGCTGCCGCGGTGCTGCGCATTGTTGAGAACCCCAACGAACGCGCCCGGCTTGCCACCGCAGGCCGAGAGCGCATGCTCAGCCACCATGCCTGGCCGCGCAGCATGCAGCGGCTGGACGGCATCATCGGGCGCTGCCGCGAGGCCTTTGCCGCCAAGAACCCCAAGACCATCGGAAGCATTGCATGAAGATCAGCATTTTTGGCCTCGGCTACGTGGGCGCGGTCTCGCTGGCCTGCCTCTCGCGTGACGGGCACCAGGTCATCGGTGTCGACATCGACCAAACCAAGCTAGACCTCATCGCCGCCGGCAAGACGCCCGTGGTGGAAGAAGGCATGGTGGACCTTATGAAGAATGTGGCCGCAAGCGGCTTGGTCACTGTGACCACCGACACCGAGCGTGCGGTGCTCGACAGCGACATCTCGCTGGTCTGCGTGGGCACGCCCTCTGCCGCCAACGGCAGCCAGGACCAAGGCGCCATCTTGCGCCTGGCCGAGGCCATGGGACGCGCGCTGGCCAAGAAGGCTGAACCGCACGTGGTGGTGTTCCGCTCCACGCTCGTGCCGGGCACGGTGGAAGACGTGCTGCGCCCCATCGTTGAAGCGCACTCCGGCAAGAAGGACGGTGTGGACTTCCACCTGTGCTTCCAGCCCGAGTTCTTGCGGGAAGGCTCGTCCATCCGCGACTACGACAAACCGCCATTCACCGTGGTGGGTGCCAACCACCCCTATGCCGGTGAACGTCTGCGCGAACTGTTTGGCCACCTGCCCTGCAAGTTCTTGGAAACCTCTGTGCGCAGCGCCGAGATGATGAAGTACTGCTGCAACAACTTCCACGCACTGAAAATCACTTTTGCGAACGAGACAGCACGGCTGTGCGGTGCGCTGGGTGTGGACCCGTTTGAAGTGATGGACTTAGTGTGCCAGGACACGCAGCTCAACATCTCGAA
>CAZUKT010000185.1:0-1195 GCA_964620975.1 uncultured Rubrivivax sp.
TTTTGTTCAGCGCGTGGCCGCTCTTGTAGGCCACGTAGCTGGCCAGCAGCGGCTTGCCCGCAATGTGCAGGTCACCAATGGCGTCGAGTATCTTGTGTTTGACGAACTCATCGTCGTAGCGCAGGCCGTCGCTGTTGAGCACGCGGTAGTCGTCGACCACGATCACGTTGTCCATGTTGCCACCCAGCCCCAGGCCCCGGGCACGCATCATCTCCACGTCCTTGGTGAAGCCAAAGGTGCGGGCGCGGGCAATGTCGCGCTTGTACTGGCCGGTTGAAAAGTCAAACGCCACACGCCGGCCGGTGGCGTCCACCGCCGGGTGGTTGAATTCAATCTCAAAACTCAGTTTGTAGCCGTGGAAGGGCTCCAGCCTTGCCCACTTCAGCGTGGGGCCTTCGCCTTCAACAATTTCCACTGTCTTCTTGACGCGAATGAAGCGCTTGGGCGCGTTTTGCACCTGGATGCCGGCGCTTTGCAGCAGGTAAACAAAACTGGCGGCACTGCCGTCGAGGATGGGCACTTCTTCGGCGGTGATGTCCACATAGAGGTTGTCCAGCCCCAGGCCGGCGCAGGCCGACATCAGGTGTTCGATGGTCTGCACCTTGGGCGCTCCGGGGTCGCCCCCGGCGCTGATGGTGCTGGCCATGCGGGTGTCGCTCACCACACCGGCAGACACGGGGATGTCCACCGGCACGGGCAGGTCGATGCGGCGGAACACGATGCCGGTGTCGGGCGCGGCCGGGCGCAACGTCAGTTCGACCTTCTGCCCACTGTGCACGCCCACGCCAACGGCGCGGGTCAAGGCCTTGATGGTGCGTTGCTGGATCATGGCCACGATTGTCCGGCAAACCCGCAGGTTGCGACGGTAGCGGGGCCTCAAGCCGGCCCCTTTGCAGGGGATGCCGGCGGCCTGCCGGCACAGCCCGCGTGGGCGGGCGGGCCGCGTGAAGGCATGCCCTGTTTGCGGTGGCCAAGAAACACCCGTTGGCCAGGCCGGCCCAGGTTGTGGCCTAATTCGACTTTCGCCCAAAATTTTCCGGAGTGCCCCATGGCCAACAAGATCAGAACCGAAGCCGACCGCAAGGCCACCCCCCCCCCCCCCCCCCCCCCCCGCCCGCCCCGCCCCCCCCCCCCCGGCCCCCAAACCCGCCCCGCGCCTGGGTCGCACCCCCCCCACCAGAAAAACCCCCGCCAA
>CAZUKT010000185.1:1205-8321 GCA_964620975.1 uncultured Rubrivivax sp.
CAAGGCCACCCCCCGCCCGCCCGCCCCTGCCGGCGTGACCGTGACTGTGCGCCTGGGCCAGAAGTCCAGCCTCGAGCGTGGCTCGCACACCCGCAGCAAGAAGAACCCCGGCAAGCGCCCCAAGAAGGGCGGCTGATCCCGGCCCGGGTGGCACAGCCAGCCGTCGGCCGTCGGCCGTCGGCCGTCCGCTACCTGCCGCCTGCTGCCTGTAAACCGGCCCTGAGCGCACCCGCTGGCTGCGCCCCATGCTCCGAATCACTGAATTGCGTCTGCCGCTGACGCACGCCGAACCTGCCCTGCAGGCGGCCGTGCTGCAGCGGCTGGGTGTGCTTGCGCCTGCGCTCAAGTCCTTCACGGTCTTCAAGCGCGCGTGGGATGCACGCAAGAAGTCCGCCATCGTATTGAGCTACACGGTGGACTGCGAGCTTGCCGACGCCGCGCAAGAAGCCGCCGTGCTGGCGCGCCACGCGGGCGACGCCCACATCCGCCCCGCACCCGACATGCGGTACCGCTTTGCCGGCCACGCGCCAGCCGACTTTTACGCCGCGCAGCGCCCGCGTCCGGTGGTCATCGGGTTTGGGCCCTGCGGCATCTTTGCGGCCTTGATCCTGGCGCAGATGGGCTTGCGCCCGCTCGTGCTGGAGCGTGGCAAGCCCGTGCGCGAACGCACCAAGGACACCTTTGGCCTGTGGCGCCAGGGTCGGCTTGACCCTCAGAGCAATGTGCAGTTTGGCGAAGGCGGCGCCGGCACCTTCAGCGACGGCAAGCTGTGGAGCCAGATTTCCGACCCGCGCCACCTGACACGCAAGGTGCTGGCCGAATTTGTGAAGGCCGGTGCACCCGAAGAGATCCTCTTTGTGGCCAAGCCCCATATCGGCACCTTCCGCCTGGTGGGCATGGTGGAAAAGATGCGCGCCGACATTGAAGCGCTGGGCGGCGAGGTGCGCTTTCAGCAGCAGGTGGTGGACTTGTTGATCGAAGACGGCCCGTCGTTGGCCGGGGCCCCGGCGGCCCGCCATGTGCGCGGCCTGACCCTGGCCAGCGGCGAGCAGATACGCACCGACCAGGTGGTGCTGGCCCTGGGCCACAGCGCACGCGACACATTCGCCATGCTGCAGCAGCGTGGTGTGTTCATGGAGCCGAAGCCGTTTTCCATCGGCTTTCGCATCGAACACCCACAGGGCGTGATCGACCGTGCCCGCTTCGGCGCCAGCGCCGGCCACCCCATCCTGGGCGCGGCCGACTACAAGCTGGTTCACCACGCCAGCAACGGCCGCAGCGTCTACAGCTTTTGCATGTGCCCCGGTGGCACCGTGGTGGCGGCTACGTCTGAGGCGGGCCGCGTGGTGACCAACGGCATGAGCCAGTACAGCCGCAATGAACGCAACGCCAACGCCGGTATCGTGGTCGGCCTGTCGCCCCAGGACTACCGGCAAGATGGCTTGAAAGAAGGCCCTGTAAATCCGCTGGACGGCGTGGCCTTCCAGCGCCAATGGGAGTCACGTGCGTTTGAACTCGGTGGTGGCGGTTACCTCGCGCCGGCCCAACTGGTGGGTGACTTCATCCAGCGCCAGCGCTCCAGCGCCGTGGGCAACGTAGAGCCTTCCTACAAACCCGGCGTGCACTTCACCGACCTGGCCGAACGGGGCCGCAGCAGCCTGCCGGGCTATGCGCTGGACGCCATTCGCGAGGCGCTGCCCGCCTTTGAGCGCCAGATCCGGGGCTTTGCCATGCCCGACGCCGTGCTCACAGGTGTGGAAACACGCACCTCGTCGCCACTGCGCATTACACGGGGCCGTGACTACCAGAGCCTGAACGTGCGCGGCCTGTACCCAGCGGGTGAAGGCGCGGGTTATGCCGGCGGCATCATGTCGGCCGGTGTGGACGGCATTGAGGCGGCCGAGGCGCTGGGCGCCTGCATGTTGGCCGCTGCAGGTGCTGCCGCTGACTGAAGGCGGCACGCGCTTGCGGCCTCTGCATCCACATGGCAAGTGCTGCGTTTCATGCAGTCCTGCATGGCACGCAGCCGCTTGATGGCACCGCTGCGGTCGTCAAACTCCGCCACCATCAGGTCGAGCGCGCCCATGCGCTCGTGTGCCTCCACTGGAAGCCAAGGCGCGCCCAGCGCGGCCCACTGGGCGTCAGTCAGCAGCAGTTCGCCCGTCAAGAAGATCTGGTGGCGCTGGGCGCCCGCATCAAACGACGTGGCCAAGGCCTGCCCGCCGTCACCGGGCCGGCACAGGCCGTGCGCCAGGGTTGGGTCAAACACCAACAGGTCGCCGGGGGCCAGTGGCAGCCGCACGCCGGCATGGGGCATCACAAATTCCACATCCGCGCTGTCCAGCGTCAGCACCCAGAACAGGCAACGCGACCAGTGGCCGCTGACGTCGTTGTGAAAACCCGCGCCGCACGCGCCGAGGTAGTCAATTCGGCTTTCGACGCTGCGGCGGTAGCTGTCCAGCTTGTCGCCCAGCACACCCGTCAATCGCAAGGCGCTGGCAATTTCGCCAGCCAGGTCCACCACGCATGGCGTGAGCGCAGTCAGTTCCGCGAGCGATGTGTTCGCGTAGTCGATGTCAGCGAACGCTTCAATGTGCATGCGCGCCTGGCCCACGGCGGCCAGACGGGCCAAAGTGCCCGCATCAAGGAACGCCGTGCGCACGGCGTGCACACAGCCGTAGGGTGCGCGTGCGTCCGAGGCATGTTCAGGTTCTTCACTGCGCACTGCAAAAGCGCGGAAGGGCTTTGGCACCCGCCAGGCGTCGGCGGCGATGATGCGATGGGCGGGGGGCTGTGGCACCACGGCATTGTCGCGACAGGCGCGCGGGCCGCCGTTCTATGCTCGCGCATGACCAAACGTGCACCCACCCTGTTGTTCGCCTTGGTGCTGGGCAGCGGTTTCGCCCAGGCCACCGACATACTGTTCATCGGCAACAGCTTCACCTTTGGTGCCGGTTCTGACGTGCGCACCTGGCGCGCCGACGCCGTGACCGACCTGAACGCGCAGGGTATTGGCGGTGTGCCTGCTCTGTTCAAGGCCTTCACCGAACAAGCCGGGCTGAAGTACCAGGTGTCACTTGAAACCCAAGGCGGCTCCGGCATCGACTGGCACCTGCAGCACAAGCTGGGGCTGATCGGGCAGCGTCCGTGGGACGTGGTGGTGATGCACGGTTACTCCACGCTGGACGCCGCCAAGCCCGGCAACCCGGCCAAGCTGATTGCCAGCACCAAGAAGATGGCCCAATTCCTGGCCGCCGGCAACCCGCAGGTGGACGTTCGTTTGCTGGCCACCTGGCCCCGTGCCGACCAGACCTTTGCCGCCACCGGCGCCTGGTACGGCCAGCCCATCACGGCCATGGGGCGCGATGTGCGTGTCGGCTACGAGCAGGCGGCCACCAACGCCGCGCCGGTGGTCAAGGGTGTGATCCCGGTGGGCGACGCCTGGCTGCGTGCCATGGCCCAGGGTGTGGCCGACGCCAACCCCTACGACGGCATCGATGCCGGCAAAGTCAACCTCTGGGCCAACGACCACTACCACGGCAGCACCCACGGTTACTACCTGCAGGCGCTGGTGGTCTTTGGCGCCATCACCGGCCGCGATCCCCGGTCCCTGGGCCACCACGAATGCGCGGCCTTCGAGCTGGGCCTGAGCACGGCGCAGGCCGCAGCCTTGCAGCAGGTGGCCTTTGACGAGTTGGCCAGCCGCGACACGGTCAAGCCAGATCCACCAAAACCCAGCCCGGCCGCCGGGCCGGTGAGCTGCCCGCGCTGGCGCTGAACGCGGCCGACGGCGGCAAGCGGGCCCGGCACACACACACCCGCAGCCATGCGCAAGTCACTGGGCTGCGCCCTGCCCCTTGAGCACCGGGTCCAGCGCACCATGAAAGAAAAACAGCACACCCACGTCGCTGGTTTCGCCAAAGTGGGAGCCACCGGCCGGCGCCAGTTGGTAGTCGCCGGTGCGCAGCAGGATGTCACCCAGAAACATCTCGCCTTGCAGCACCAGGCAGTCTTCATCCAGCGCATGGGCGTGGTCTGGCACAGAAGCGCCCGCAGCAAAACGCACCAGCATCGAGACCACGTCGCTGTCACCGCGCAGGGGCAGCACGTCAACGCCGGCAGAGCTTTCGCGCCAGCGCCTGCGGCCGGGGTCAACCCATGCCGTGGAAGCGCATGCCTGCTCCCACCAGCGGGCTTCCAAGTCTGGCAGTGATGTGCGCTCGGCCAAGAGGTGGCGCACGTAGACGGTGGCGTCGGCCAGCGCCAGCAGCGGCTCGCCGAGCAATTGCCGCTGCCTGACACAGTAGCCCACCGCGCCGGGCACGCCGGTGCATGACGCGGCGGCCCCAGGAGCCGCCAGCGCACCTTGCAGCACCAGGATCTCCTGCGCATGGGCGTCTTCGGGCCAGGGCAAAGTGGCACCCGAAACCAGCCGCAAGACCTCCACACGGGTGCTGGCGTCACCCCGCAGCAAGCGCCCCGTCACCCCTGGGGCAACCGGCTGCCAGGCGACATCTTCAATTCGAACGGTGCTGTACTCGCGGTGCGCCACCGCGCTGTGGTGCGCACGGTCGAGAAGGCCCCTGCGCAGTGCGCCGGCCCGGGCCGAGTCGAGCGGGGGAATCGCCAGATGCGCGGCAAGGGCAGCGTGGATCTGCGGGTCGTCAAGGTCAGGTGCCATGGTGCAGACGCGCTGTGGTGTCGGGGTTCAGATTGCGCCGGTCGTCGATTGCCACCGTCATGTTGACACGCTGGGGGGCGCGGCTCAGCAGTGGGTCAGGCCAGACCACTCGCGCAGCCGTGCACTGGTGCAGCCCAGTTCGGCGCCCATGTCCACGGCACAGGCGCGCATGCGGGCAAAGTGGCTGCGTTCGAGCAGCAGCCGGGCCAGCACCCGCAGCGCGGCGGGCCTGGCGAATATCGGGGCCATCTCCCACCGGCACGTCACGTCGCAGCCGCCCAGTGAAGCTGACGCCAGCACCCAGGTCAGCCTGGCGTGCAGGTCGCCACAGATCTGCCATTCGATCCACTGCAAGGGCTCGTCGGCACGCTGCCGGGCTTGCAGCCGCAGCGGCAAGCCGAACAAGGCGCGCCAGGGCGACGCGCGGCCCTGCGCCGGGCGCGCCAGCGCGC
Organism: uncultured Rubrivivax sp.; assembly: GCA_964620975.1. Taxonomy (GTDB): domain Bacteria; phylum Pseudomonadota; class Gammaproteobacteria; order Burkholderiales; family Burkholderiaceae_C; genus Rubrivivax. The sequence goes on from CAZUKT010000185.1 coordinate 6,339, forward strand.
AAACCGCCGCCACGGACCGCCACCACTTTGGCCAACGCTGCGCCTGGGCCACCAGGGGCCAGCACGCCTGCGGCGGGGCGTCGAGCCACCAGGCGCTGGTCATCACGAAAGTTGGGCTCATCGCACCACAAACTGTGCCGTTGCCGGAGGAAGGTCTCCATGTGAACTACGGTCATGGTGCCGGCTCGGATGCAGGGACGGCGCCGTGAAAGTAGAACAGCCCGCCCGTGTCGCTGGAAATACCCACGTGCTGGCCGCCGATGTGCGCCCATTGATAGTCCCCCGCGCGCATCAGCACATCGCCCAGGAACATGTCGCCTTCGAGCATGAAACAGTCTTCGTCCAGGCCGTGCCCGTGGTCGGGCAGCGTGGCGCCCGGGGCGATCTTGATCAGCATCGACGCCACGTCGCCATCGGCATGCAGCACGGCAGCGTCGACGCCTTCAAGAAAACGCGCCCACCCGCAGGCCGGCCCGGCCGCAGCCGCCGTTGCACTGGGCGCCGTGGCCCACCACCGGGCTTCGTTGGCGGGCAATGCCTCCAGGCCCACCGTCAGGCTGCGCACATACAGGGTTGCGCCGGCAGGGCCGGCCGTATGGCGCGCAGCCGCAGCGCGCCCCGTGACCCACTGCTGCAGCGGGCCCAGGCGAAGCGTTGGCGAGGCGTCGGCGCGCACATCAAGGTCGCCCTCGACGACCAGGACTTCTTGTGCCAGGCCATCCTTCGGCCACACGACGGCGGTGTGGGGCGCCACCTTCAACAGGTCCACACGCATGCCGCCTGCAGCGCTTAACGCACGCTGCAAAACGCCCGGGCCGCAAGCCTGCCAGGCGCCGTCTTCACGCCGCACGGTGGTGAGGTCGCGGTGCGCCCAGGCGCTGCGGCTGACCCGTTCAAGCACACCGCGCTTGAGCTGCAGGCGGCGCTCTGGCGCCATCGGCAGGGGCGTCAGTGCAGGCGCAATGGCGGCAGCGACGTCAAAGACCTCGGCAACGCCGGGTTGGGGCAGCGCGGCGCTCATCGTGTGCCGCCTGCAGGCGTCAGACTGAAGTCGGGGCCAAGGGCCGACTGCAACGCGGCAAGGGTTCGCCTGAAATGCGACTTCACGGTGCCCAGCGGCAGCCCGGTGTGCACCGCGATCTCGTCTTGTGTCATGCCCCGGAAAAACGCCAGCGCGATCAACTGGCGCCGCAAGGGGTCGAGCAGGGCAAGCTGCGCATGCAGCGCACTGTCGCGCCGCACGGTGTGCAGCAGGTCCAGCGGGTCGTCGGCCGCTTCATCGGTGAACAGGTCCTCGTCATCCACGCTCTGCGCGCTGGTTTGAACCGGGTCGCGCGCACGGGACCGGGCGGCGTCCAGCGCCCGCGAACGGGCCATGGTCAGCACCCAGGCCACGGCCGACCCGCGCTGCGGGTCAAACCGCGGCGCTTGCCGCCACACCTGCCAGAAGGTGTCCTGCAGCACCTCTTCGGCGCAGGCAACCTGCCGCGTGATGTGCAGCGCCACGGCGTAGACCCGCCCCGACAGCTGCTCATACAGCGCAGCAAACGCGGCCTCGTCCTGCCGCATCACGCGCTGTATCAAGCCCGCGAGTGCCGGGTTGTCCAGCGACTCGGCAAAGCCGTGTGCAGGCCGGGCAACCACGCCGTCGCCCGCGTCGGCCACATCGCCCACATCGCCCGCGTCTTGCCCGTCGCCCTCTTCGTCAGAGGCGTCCTCACACTGCACGTCGTCTTCAGGGTCTGTCAAGCAGGCCGCGCACGGCGCAGGCCCAGGGGGCTCGCGCAGCTTGCCGGCCTCGAAACGGTTCACGCTGGGGTCCATCTGGGGAGGCTCCTGTCACGTCACGTCTCTAGAGGCACCGGGCAGGCGATTCACGCACGTCTGCCGCATCTCCGCTGGAAACCGATTCCTGGATGCAATCCAAACTAATTTAGTCGGAAATTGCAGGTGTCCGGCATCGGCATCGGCAGGCTGGGTTGA
>CAZUKT010000186.1:0-8317 GCA_964620975.1 uncultured Rubrivivax sp.
TACGGCTGCACCGCCGGCCAGGGCAGCAGTTGTGGCGGTGCGTTGGCCGACGGCGTGCCCACCATGGCGCAGCCCGGGGCAAAGGCCGGGGCAACGGCAACGGCCACGCCGGCCTGATTGCCGCGCCACGGTTGGATTCACCGGCTACACCGGCTACATCGGCTGCACCCGCCTGGCCTGCGCCGCACCCGCCCGGCTCACGCCGCCCACGCCCGCCACAGCGCCCACACCGCCCACACCGCCCACCTGGCTCCCGCGCCGCCCATGCCATTGCTTTCAGTCATCGTGCCCGTGCTGGACGAAGCCGCTGGCATCACTGCCACGCTGCAAGCCCTGGCGCCGCTGCGCGCGGCCGGCCACGAGGTGATCGTGGTGGACGGCGGCAGCCGCGACGCCACCGCCAAGCTGGCCGCACCGCTGGCCAGCGCCGTGCTGCGCAGCGCACGCGGCCGCGCCCGGCAGATGAATGCCGGCGCGGCCGCCGCGCAAGGCCAGGTGCTGCTGTTTCTGCACGCCGACACCACGCTGCCGCAAGGCGCTGTGGCCGCCGTGCTGCAAGCCCTGAACGGCGGCGCACGCTGGGGGCGCTTTGACGTGGCCATCAGCGGCCGCTCTTGCTGGCTGCCCGTGGTGGCCAGGCTGATGAACCTGCGCTCGCGGCTGACGGGCATTGCCACCGGTGACCAGGCCATCTTTGTGCAGACCCAGTTGTTCCAGCAACTGGGCGGTTATGCCGACTTGCCGCTGATGGAAGACATAGAGCTTTGCAAGCGGCTGCGCGCCACCGCGCCACCGGCCTGCCTGCGGCTGAAGGCCACCACCTCGGGCCGCCGCTGGGACCAGCGCGGCCCCTGGCGCACCATCTGGCTGATGTGGCGGCTGCGCTGGCGCTACTGGCGCGGTGAATCGCCCGCAGCACTGGCGCGGGCTTACCGATGACGGGCCCGCCCATTGCCGGCCTGCAAACGGTCGGCTTGCATACGGTCGGCCTGCAAACGGCCGCCTTGCCAACGGCCGCCTTGCCAACTGCCCGCGTGCAAATCGCCATCATGGCCAAAGCGCCTTTGCCCGGCCTGGCCAAGACACGCCTGGCGCCCGTGCTGGGTGCCAGCGGCGCCGCCGCGCTGGCCGCACAGATGCTGGACCACGCCGTGGCGCAGGCTGTGGCCGCCGCGCTGGGCCCGGTCACCGTGTGGGCCACGCCCGACGCCACACACCCCGCTTTCTTGCGCCTGCAGCAGCGCCACGGCGTGGCGCTGGCCGTGCAGCCTGCGGGTGACATCGGCCAGCGCATGGCCGCCGCGTTTGCCGCGCACGGCGGCCCCCTGCTGCTGATGGGCGCTGACCTGCCCGGCATCAGCGCCACCGTGCTGCAACAAGCCGCCGCCGCGCTGGCCCACCACGACGCCGTGCTGGTGCCCGCGCTGGACGGTGGCTACGGCCTCATTGCCCTGCACCGCCCCGCGCCCAGCCTGTTTGACGGCCTGGCCTGGAGCACGCCCGCCGTGCTGGCGCAAACCCGCCAGCGCCTGGTGGCGGCGGGCCTGCGCCACGCCGAGCTGGCTGCTGTGGCCGACATCGACGAGCCCGCTGACCTGGCCCACCTGCCAGCCGCATGGCGGGTTTCCCTTCAAACCTTGCACGAGGATCCCCTCCCATGACCCACCCCGCCCGCCGCCGCTGGCTGGCCCACACCGCCGCCGCCACAGCCACATTGGCCGGCCTTGTGGCCATGCCCCAGGCCTGGGCCCAGGGCAGCCCGTTGCGCCTGGGTGTGGGCCTGTTCCAGCCCGACCGTGAAAAGAACGACGCCACCTACCGCCCGCTGGCCGAGCACCTGGCCACACGCCTGGGCCGGCCGGTGGTGCTGCGCACGGTGGACACCTGGGAAGGCCTGGCCAAGAGCCTGGCCAGCGGCGAAACCGACATCGCCCTGCTCGGCCCCTGGGGTTACGTGCTGGCCAACCAGACGGCTGGCGCGCAGGTGGTGAGCACCATCTTGTACGACGGCAAACCCGAGTACTTTGCGATCATGGTCACGCACCCCGATTCGGGGCTCAAGAGCGCGGCCGACCTGGTTGCGCAGGGCGCGCGCCGCAGCTTTGCCTTTGGCGACAAGGGCTCCACCTCGGGTTACCTGATCCCGCTGCACTTTTTCATGCAGCAGGGTGTGGCCGACCCCGAAAAACACTTTGCCAAGGTGCTGTACACCAAACACCAGGCCATTGAAACGCAGGTGGCCGCCGGCCTGCTGGACGCCGGCGCCGACTACAACCGCAACCGCAACGCCATGATCGAGCAGGGGCTGATCAAGGCCGAGCGCTCGCGTGTGATCTGGCAGTCGGCGCCGCTGCCCAATGACGCCGTGGCTGTGAGCGCGGCGCTGCACAAGGACAAGGCCTTTGTGGCGCGGCTGCAGGCCGCGCTGCTGGACGTGGGGCCGCTGCTGAAGACGCAGCCGCAACTGCTGCCCGCGCACTACACAGGCTTTGTGGCCACCGACAACGCCTTTTACAAGCCCATTCGCGACGCCGGGCTGGCCACGGGCAAACTGCAGCCGCAATGAACGCACCCCCGGCGGCCGTGGCTGCCACCCACACCGCCGTCACCACGCCGTCGGCGCCGGCGCCTGCAGCACGCCCGCAACGCCGGGGCCTGGGTCTGGCCCTGGCCTACGCGGCGCTGGTGCTCTTGTGTGTGGCCACGTTGTGGAGCGCCGGTGACCTGACCCTGGGCCGCACGCCCTGGGCCAACCTGGCGCGCACGCTGGGTGAGCTGTCGCAGCCCAGTTTTCTGGACGCGTGGTGGGGCAACCCGAGGCTGGAATACCGCAGTGACGACGGCACCCTGTTACGCACCGAAGACCGCCGCGTGGTGGAGCAGGCATTTTTGTGGGCGCTGGGGCGGGCGGCCTGGACGACGCTGCAGATCGCCACGCTGGGCTCGCTGTTGGCGGCGCTGCTGGCGCTGCCGCTGGCCCTGCTGGCGGCACGCAACCTGGGAGCGCCGCGCCCGCTGGCGCTGGCCGCACGCGCGCTGCTGGGTGCCGCGCGTGCCGTGCACACGCTGGTGTTTGGCCTGCTGCTGGTGGGGATCGTGGGCCTGGGGCCGGTGGCGGGCATCCTGGCCATTGCGCTACATTCCATGGGCAGCTACGGCAAGCTGCACGCCGAAGCCATAGAAGCCCTGGACATGGCAGCGGTGGACGCCGTGCGCGCCACCGGCGCCGGCCCCATGCAGGTGTTTTTCCACGGCGTGTGGCCGGCCGTGCTGCCGCAGTGGGTGGGCAGCCACTTGTACGTGTGGGAATTCAACATCCGCGACTCCACCGTGCTGGGCCTCATCGGCGCGGGCGGGCTGGGTTTGCTCATCAGTGAAGCCACGTCGCTCTTCCAGTGGGGCCGGCTGGCCACGCTGTTGCTGGCCGTGGTGGCGCTGGTGGCGGCCTTTGACGCCATCAGCCGGCGTGTGCGGCAGGCGCTGGCATGACACCAACCGCCATCACAGCCACAACGCATGAAGGGCAAGACGCGCCCGCCGTGCAAACCAGCGGCCTGCGCTGCGCGGCGGGCGGCCGCTGGGTGCTGGACCTGCCCGCGCTGCAGGTGCGCGCCGGTGAACACCTGGTGGTGGTGGGCCCCAACGGCGCCGGCAAGAGCACGCTGCTGCGCTGCCTGAGCGGCTTTGTGTTGCCCGCCCAAGGGCAGGTCACCGTGCTGGGCCGCACGCTGGCCCCGCAGCCGCTGCCGCGCGCAGCCCTGCGTGCGCTGCGCGGCGAAGTGGGCCAGGTGCTGCAGGGCCTGCACCTTGTGCAACGCCTGAGCGTGCTGGAAAACACCCTGGTGGGGGCGCTGGGCCGGCTGCGCGGCGCCGCTGCCTGGCGTAGCTGGGCGCACCGCTACCCGGCGCACGAGGTGGCCGCCGCGTGGCAGGCCTTGGCGGCCGTGGGCATGGCCGGCCACGCCCATGCCCGCGCGGACCAGTTGTCGGGCGGCGAGCGGCAAAAGGTGGCCATGGCCAGGCTGCTGCTGCAGCGCCCGCGCCTGGTGCTGGCCGACGAGCCCACCGCCAGCCTGGACCCCGCAGCCGCGCAAGCCGCCTGCGCGCTGCTGCGCCAGGTGGCGGCCGGTGCCACGCTCATCAGCATCGTGCATGACCCGGCCCTGGTGCCGCTGCTGGGCAGCCGCGTGTTGGGCCTGCAAGGCGGCCGCGTGGTGCTGGACCAGCCCACCGCCACACTGAGCACAGCCATGTTGGCCGGCCTGTACCGCAGTGGGGCCGCTGAGGGCGCAGCGGCTACCGGCCTGCACGCCTTGATCCCGCAGCGCGCGGCGGCAGTCCAGTGAGCACCCCCGGCCGCAGTTGCCCGCTGCACTACCGCTACAGCCCCACGGTGTTTGCCCGCAGCGCCGCCACGCGCTGCGACACGCTGTATGTGGTGGGTGGCCTGTACGGCAACGAGCCCGCGCTGGCGCAGGTGCTGGCACTGTTTGCGCAAGAGCCCGGCACGGCCGGCGTGCACAAGCGCCTGGTCTTCAACGGCGACTTCAACTGGTTCAACGTGGACCCGGCCGCGTTTGCACGGATCAACACCTGCGTGCTGGGTTTTGACGCGCTGCGTGGCAACGTCGAAACCGAAATCGCCCGCATGGGCGCCGCAGGTGGGGCAGATGCCGACACCGCAGATGCCGATGATGGCGACACCGGCTGCGGCTGCGCCTACCCGGCCTGGGTGGGTGACGGCGTGGTGCAGCGCTCCAACCGCATCCTGCAGCGCCTGCACCGCACGGCGCGCGGGTTTGCAGCGCTGCAGCAGCGCCTGGCCGCGCTGCCCATGCACCAACGTGTGGACGTGGGCGCCTTGCGCCTGGGCATCGTGCATGGCGACGCCGAGTCACTGGCTGGCTGGGGCTTTGCGCAAGAGCATCTGCAAGACGCGGCACACCGCGCCACCGTGCGCGGCTGGTTTGACGCCGCGCAGGTGGACGCCTTTGCCTGCAGCCACACCTGTCTGCCGGTGTTCCACACCCTGCCCATGCCGGGCCGCAGCACCCCAGCCGTGGTGTTGAACAACGGCGCCACCGGCATGCCCAACTTTGCCGGCAGTGCGGTGGGATTGTTCACACGCGTGGCGCTGCAGCCTTTTGCAGGCCCGCCCGCCGCCTGCCGCCACGGCCTGGTGCGTGCGGGCGTGCACATCAACGCGGTGGCGGTGGACGCCAGCACGCCGCAGTGGCAGGCCGCGTTTGTGCAACAGTGGCCGCCGGGCAGCGACGCGCACACGTCGTACTGGCAGCGCATCTGCCAGGGCCCGGCCTTCCACCCCGCGCAAGCCCTGGAAACCTCGCCATGACCCGACCCGGCAACCCGCGCTGGGCCGAACGATCGCTGCTGCACTAGGGCGGCACCGTGGCCACCCGGGGCAGCCTGGGTTTGTGGGCCGACGACACCCCCGACCACGCCGCCGAGGCGCGGGGCGTGGACCACGAGCCCGCCCTGGTAGAAGCCGCGCAAAAGCTGGCCGGCGTGCCGGTGCGGCTGGGCTCGGGCACAGATCTGGGCGCGCCGGGCTTGCCCGCCGGCCGCTTCGACCGCGTGGTTTGCGTGGACGCGGCCTACCACCTGCGGCCCCGCAGCGCCTTCTTGCAGCAGGCCGCCGCACTGCTGCGGCCCGGCGGCCTGCTGGCTTTGCCGACGTGCAGGTGCAGCCGCTTGACGACACAGTGCTCTGTGGCTTTGCCAGCTTTGTGTGGGAACAGGGCAGCGAGCTCGGCCCACAGCAATTGAGCCGCGCCTGGAAGCGCCCGGCCTGCACGGCCGGGCTTGTCAAGCCCTGCCGCTGGCTGGGCATGGGCTGCGCGCTGTTTTCAGCCTAGAAACCGCAGTTGGACGCGCCCGAGTGGGCTGCGATGCGGCGTGTTGGCAAGGCGCGACGACGCTGCGGGCTCATGCCCGCGAGGAGGAGCAACGCCGCCAGCGCGCTGCAGCGCGGCCCAATCGGGTGCGTAGCGCTCTCACCCAAAAGGTGACGGCGGTCGTGAGCGGATATCTCAATGTTCATGCGGTGTTGCCCGCGGAGGAAAGCGGTCAACTGCGGTTTCTAGGTTCAGCCACACGCAGCAGCCATCGCTAGCGTGCAGGTCAAGCCGCCAGGCGCTCCAGCGCCGGCCGGCCGGTGATGGCCTCGGCCACCGCGCAGGCCGAGCGCACCGCGCTTTCCAGCAGCGGCACGCCGGGCTGCGCGTAGCTGCCACACAGCCACACGCGGCGGCCCGGCCGGGCCTGCAGCTGCTGCAAAGCGGCCAGCGCACGCTGGCTGGCGGCGTCTACCAGGGGCCGCTCAAAACGGGCGCGGCTGATGACCAGGTCATCGCGCACCGGGCGCTGTGGCTGCACGGTCTGCAAGGCCAGCGGCGCGTGGCGCAGCGCGGGCTGCACGGCGTTGACCCAGATCGTGCTTTCAGGCCGGTCCTGCCCCGCGCAGACACGGGCGTTCACGGGCGACCAGTCGGCCCGGCGTGCCGGCATCAGCGAGGCGTCGCGGTGCATCACCACTTCAAGTGCGCGGTAGCTGAAGCCCTGCAGCGCGGCGGCTTCTTCGGCTGTGGCGTCCTGCCACAGCGCCAGCGCCTGGTTGGCCTGGGTGGCCAGCACCACGTGGTCAAAGCTTTCGACACCACTGAGGCGCTGCACCAGCACCGTCTTGCCTGCGGCGCTTTCTCGGCGCAAGCCCACCACGCCGGCATCACACTGCACCCGCGTGATGCCGGCCTGCAAACGCGCGCAGGCGTCGTCGGCCCCCAGCACGGCGCGGCGCACGCTTTGGCGCGTGAGGCCACCAGCCAGGTAAGTGGCCACCACGTCGGCGGGGTAGTGGCGGGCGTCTTCAGTGGTGCAGGTGGCAATGGTGGCCAGGGTGGGCAGCAACAGGCCGTACACGTAGTCGGGCGGCAAGGCAAGGGCGGCCACAAAACTGCCGATGCTGCAACCGGCCAGCTCACCCCTGGCCAGGGCCGCACGCGCCTCGCGGTTAAAGCGCAAGGCCCCGCGCACGATGCGCCGCGCGCGGGCACCCGCCAGGTCTTGCGGCAGCACATAGGGCCAGCACGCATCGCCCCAGCGCAGGTTGCGCCAGCGAAAGAAGGCGCGGCCGTCTGCCCCCGTGAACGTGGTGGCGTAACTCACCGGCTCGGTGGCCACACCCAGCTGCGCGTACAGCCGCGTCAGCGTGGGGTAGTAGCCGGGGTAGAACACACGCAGCGGCACATCCACACGCACCGGCGGCACGCCAGGGCCGGCGTCCACCGCCACGCTGCTGGCCACAAAACCGGGTTGCGCGTGACGCTCGAACAGCGTCACCGCGTTGCGGCGCGAAAGCAGCCAGGCGGTGGCCAGGCCTGCAATGCCACCGCCAATGACGGCGATCTTCATGAAAGCAGGTTAACAGCGCCCACCCCAGCCACCCCCGCCAGCGTTGACAATCGCCGCCTGCACTTTGCAGCACCCGACCTGAATCCATGCACGAGACACCCCTGCCCCCCGCCGACGACCAGGCCCCACCAGCAGCCCTGGATGCGCCCGCCGTTGACCCTGCGCCTGCCCTTGCGAATGAGGCGGCGGTTGACGCCGTGCCTGGCTCCGCAGCCGACGCGTCCGCGCCAGCACTGAGCCCGGATGCAGATGCAGACGTGGCTGCAGATGCAGCGGCACCGCTGCCCACTGACGCTGCGGCCACAGCGCCAGCGCCCGGGGCCGATGCACTGGACGCGGCCGATGCCGTGGCCGAGGGCGCTGTTGCTGAAACGGCTGAAGCGGCCCAAGCCACAGCGGCTGCGGCTGCGGAACCAGCACAAACCGTCGGCGTTGCGGGCGATGCACCCGTGGATGCACCCGTGGATGCACCCGTTGATGCAACCAGCGACGCCGCCGGTGAAACCAAAGCCGCCCAGCCGCCCGACCTGGCCCCCGCCGCCTGCGCCGCACAACTGGCAGAACGCTTTCCGGCGCTGTTTGGCGCCGGGCGTGTGCTGCCCATCAAGCTGCGTGTGCAGGCCGACATTCAACAGCGCGCACCGGGCATCTTCAGCCGCAAGTCGCTGTCGATCTTCTTGCACCGCCACACCACCAGCACGGCCTACATCAAGGCCTTGCTCAACGCGCCGCACCGCTTTGACCTGGACGGCCAGCCCGCCGGTGACGTGGCCGAAGAACACCGCCTGGCCGCCACCGCCGAACTGGACCGGCGCCGCGCCATCGTCGACGCACGCCGCCAGGCCGAGCGCGACATCGTCAACGTCCAGTGGCTCGCCGAGGCCGC
>CAZUKT010000187.1:0-8264 GCA_964620975.1 uncultured Rubrivivax sp.
TCACACCCGCCAGTGAAGAACGCAGGATTTCAGGATCGGTAAAGCGCGGGCGGCCGGCGAATTCAGTTTCGCCATAGAGCCGGATGCAGATGCCGTTGGCCACACGCCCGCAGCGGCCTGCACGCTGGTGGGCGGCGGCCTGGCTGATGGGCTCGATCTGCAACTGCTCAACCTTGTTGCGGTAGCTGTAGCGCTTGACACGCGCCAACCCGGTGTCGATGACGTAGCGGATGCCCGGCACCGTGAGCGAGGTCTCGGCCACGTTGGTGGCCAGCACGATGCGGTGGCCGTTGCCGGACTCGAAGACGCGGTCTTGTTCGGCCTGCGAAAGCCGCGCGAACAGCGGCAGGATCTCTGCGGGTGGACCGCCGCGCTGGCTTTGTGCCAGGTGCTTGCGCAGGTGGTCGGTGGCTTCGCGGATCTCGCGTTCGCCGGGCAAGAAAACGAGGATGTCGCCGCGCCCCGCGCCCTGCCACAACTCGTCCACCGCATCGGCAATGGCGTCGTTGAGGTCGTGGTCGCGTTTTTCCTCAAACGGCCGCCAGCGCTGCTCTACCGGAAACAACCGCCCCGACACCAGGATCACCGGCGCCGGGCCTTGGGCGCTGGCAAAGTGCTGAGCAAAACGGTCGGCGTCGATGGTGGCCGAGGTGACGATGACCTTCAGGTCGGGCCGCTTGGGCAGGATGCGCCGCAGGTAACCGAGCAGGAAGTCGATGTTCAGGCTGCGCTCGTGCGCCTCGTCGATGATCAGCGTGTCGTACTTGCGCAGCAGCGGGTCGGTCTGCGTTTCGGCCAGCAAGATGCCGTCGGTCATCAGCTTGACGCTGGCGCCTGGGTTCAGGCGGTCCTGGAAACGCACCTTGAAACCCACCACGTCGCCCAGCGGCGAGTTCAGTTCCTGGGCGATGCGCTTGGCCACGCTGCTGGCCGCAATGCGCCGCGGCTGCGTGTGGCCGATAAGCCCGGCGCCGCCGGCGCCGATGCCGCGCCCGAGCTGCAGCGCAATCTTGGGCAACTGCGTGGTCTTGCCCGAGCCAGTTTCGCCGCAAACGATAACCACCTGGTGCTGCGCGATGGCGCGCGCAATCTCGTCGCGCCGGGTGGAAACCGGCAGCGACTCGGGGAAGGTGATTGGCGGAACGGGGTGGGCCTGAACGGGCAACAGGCGCGGGGGCGGTCTCACGGGGCGCGGATTATCTCTGTTGGCGGCCGCGCTGCAGGTGCATTGCCCCCTGGCCTGGGCCGCCGCGCCCGACGCGCCGCAGCCAAACGGAAGATCAAGCCATGTTGTACTGGATGATGCTGAGCATGGCGCCCTGCGGGTCCAGGAACGCGGCCATGCGCCCGACGGTGGGCACGTCCATCGGTTCCATGCACACCGTGGCTCCCATCGCCTTGGCCGCAGCCAGCGTTTCATCGACGCTGTTGACGGTGACGTAGCAGCCCCAACGCGGCGGCATGCCCTGCGCTTCATCTGGCACGGACATGAAGCCGGCCACGCCCGCATCGCCCACGTTGGCCACCCGGTAGTTGCCCATCTCGGGGCCCATGGCCTTGACGGTCCAGCCAAAAAGCTTGGCGTAGAAGTCGGCAGCGGCGGCCGGGTCGGTGGTCATCAGCTCGCTCCAGCTGAAGGCGCCATGGGTCTTGAACACGTCCATCGCAGTCTCCTCTTTGGGGCCGAAGGGCCGACATGCTGCGGCACAATGCCGCGCACGATGAGCCTCGTTTTCCCGCACACCTTTGTCCCCTGGTTCCGCGCCGTGGCGCCCTACATCCACGCCTACCGTGGCAAGACCTTTGTGGTAGCACTGGCGGGTGAGGCCATTGCTGCGGGCAAGCTGGAGACCTTTGTGCAGGACCTGGCCATCCTGCACGCCATGGGATTGAAGCTGGTGCTGGTGCACGGCTTCAGGCCGCAGGTGACTGAGCAACTCGCGGCCAAGGGACATGTCTCCAGGTATGCGCGTGGCATCCGCATCACCGACCCGGTGGCACTGGACGCCGCGCAAGAAGCCGCCGGCCAGTTGCGGTTTGAGATCGAGGCTGCGTTTTCACAAGGCCTGCCCAACACGCCCATGGCCAATTCCACCGTGCGGGTGGTGTCGGGCAACTTCCTCACCGCGCGGCCGGTGGGTATTGTTGACGGCGTGGACTTCATGCACAGCGGCCTGGTGCGCCGTGTGGACCAGGCAGCCATACGGCGCTTCATTGACGGCGGCGCGCTGGTGATGCTGAGCCCGTTCGGTTTTTCGCCCACCGGCGAGGCCTTCAACCTGACCATGGAAGACGTGGCCACCAGCACCGCCGTGGCACTGCAGGCCGACAAGCGGGTGTTCATGACCGAGATGCAAGGCATCCATGAGGTGCCGCTGGATGCCGAAAGCCCCATCGACACCGAGCTTGCCCTGGCCGACGCCAAACGCCTGCTGCACACCCTGCCCGCCCCCACCCTGCCCACCGACGCTGCGTTTTACCTGCAACATTGCGTCAAGGCCTGCGAAGGCGGGGTCGAGCGTTCGCACATCCTGCCCTTTGCCACCGACGGCGCGCTGTTGCTTGAAGTGTTTACGCACGACGGTGTCGGCACCATGGTGGTGGACGAAAAACTTGAAAGCCTGCGCGAAGCAAGTTCTGACGACGTGGGCGGCATCCTGCAACTCATAGAACCGTTTGAACGCGACGGCACGCTGGTCAGGCGCGAGCGCACCGAAATTGAACGCGACATCGCCAACTACACGGTGATTGAACACGACGGCATCATCTTCGGCTGTGCAGCGCTGTACCCCTACCCCGAAGCACGCACCGCCGAGATGGCGGCGCTCACGGTGTCGCCGCTGTCGCAAGGTCAGGGCGATGGCGAGCGCATGCTCAAGCGTGTGGAGCAGCGTGCCCGCGCCATGGGGCTGGACAGCATGTTTGTGCTCACCACGCGCACCATGCACTGGTTCATCAAACGCGGGTTTATACAAGTTGACCCGGAATGGCTGCCCGAAGCGCGCAAGCGCAAGTACAACTGGGACCGGCGCTCGCAAGTGCTGGTCAAGAAATTCACTTGAATCGAAAGGTAATGTCATGGCCCGCTTGGTGCAATGTGTTCATTTGAAAAAAGAAGCCGAAGGAATCGCCTTCCCGCCATACCCCGGGGACCTGGGCAAACGCATTTACGACAACATCAGCCAAGAGGCTTTTGAGTTGTGGAAGAAGCACCAGACCATGCTGGTCAATGAAAACCGCCTGAATCTGGCCGACGCCAGGGCGCGCCAATACCTGGCGCGCCAGATGGAACAGTTCTTCTTTGGCACCGGCGCCGACGCGCCGGCCGGTTTTGTGCCCCCATCGGCATGACCAACCTGCGCCTGCACGTGTCGGGTATCCACGGCCCGGGGCGGCTGGCCGTGGCGGGTATAGTGTCCGGGCCCCCAATCCCCCAAGGAGATACTGCATGGCCAAACTCTCTCTGAATGACCTGCTGGCCCAAAAGGCCGCGCTAGACAAACAAATTGCTGAAACCCAGCGCGCCGAGCGCTCAGAGGCCGTGGCGCAAGTGCGGGCCCTGATGGCGCAGTACGGTTTGTCGTTGGCCGATATCGGCACCAAGGGCCCGGCCGCGCCAAGGCGTGCGCCCGGCGGCGGCGCCAAGGTGGCGGCCAAATTCCGCAATCCGGCCACCGGCGACACCTGGTCGGGCCGCGGCCTCAAACCCAAGTGGCTGACCGCCGCATTGGCAGCCGGCCGCACGCTGGCTGACTTCGCCCTGTGAATCTGGCCGTGCGGCGCTGCGCCCGCACGGTTGGGTTCAATGACCAGGCCTCCCCATGATCCCCGTCTTGCGGGATCCCATCAACGGCCTTAACACGATGGCCGGTGGCGCCGTGCGTTGGCTGGGTGTGATGTTGGCCGCCTTGTTGCTGGCCTACGCCGGCCACCTGAGCCTGGCGCTGCTGACCTGGAGCAGCATTGCCCTGCCGGCTGGCTTGGCCGTAGCGGCCAGCGCCCGCTGGGGCCAGGGCATGGGCAGCGGCGCGCTGGTGGGCGTGCTCATGGCGCTGCTGGCCGCGGGCGCGCCGGTGCCGTCGGCTGTATTGGCGGCGGCCGTGGTCGGGGCGTCACCCTTGCTGACCCAAGGCGCCCTGCAGCGCCTGGGTTTCGACCCCCGCCTGGAGCGCCCCACCGACCTGCTCGTGCTGAGCCTGGTGATCTGGGTGGCCGCCGCACTGCCAGGCGCGCTGGCCGTGGCGGTATGGGCCACAGCCGCCAACGGCATGGCGCCTCTTGAGGCCTTCTTGACGGGCTGGTGCGTGCTCGGCCTGGGCATGCTCAGCACCACCGTGGCCGTGCTGGCTTTTGACCGCAGCGTGCTGCAGGGCATGCAGCCCGGCGCGCTGTGGCTGCGCCGCGCCACCGGTGGCACCGCGTTGTTGCTGACGGTGTGGTTGCTTTGGCTGGCACCGTCTTCACGGTCCCCCGTGGGCGCCTTGGCCCTTTTCCTGCCACACGTGGTGGTCACGCTGCTGGCGCTGCGGGGCCAACTGGCGCTGGCCGCCGCCGGCCTGTTGGCGGCCGGGCTGCTGGCGTCCACACAGGCCAGCCGCGGCTTGTCCTTGTGGACCTCCGGCGGCAATGTGCAGGCTGCGTTGGCCGCCTGGATGGGCTCGGCGCTGGTGCTCATGCTGGGGGCACACGCGGCCATGGTCGACTGGCGTGGCCGTGCGCAGCGTTGGGAATGGGCGCTGGACGGTTCACGCCTGGGCGTGGCTGACTGGCACTTGTTGCGCGAAGAGAGTTTTGCGTCCGGCGCCTGGCGCGCGCTCACCGGCCACACCGCCAAGGCCTGGCAGCCCCAAGCCTGGGTCGCGGCCGTTTGTGCCGACGACCGCCAGCTTCTCAGCGACGCCATCGCCGCACTCACCAGCGGCGACACCGGCCGCCGACAACTCGAATTGCGCATGCTGCACGCGGGTGCCTGGCGCTGGCTTGAAGTGACCTTGCTGGTCATTGAACGCAGCCCCAGCGGCCAGCCCGTGCGGCTGCTGGCCACCATGGCCGACGCGCAAGACCGCCGGCAGGCGCAAGAGCAGCAGTTGATGTCGGTCAGCCTGTTCCAGCATTTGCACGAAGGACTTCTCATCACCGACGCCGACCTGCACGCGCTGGACGTCAACCCGGCCTACACGCAGATCACGGGTGTGCCGCGTGAAGAACTGCTGGGCACCGTGCCGTCTCTGCTACGCCCCACCCCGGCAGACCCGGTGGCCCGCCAGCAGCGCGCCGCCATGTGGGCCGGCCTGCGCGACCAGGGCAGTTGGCGCGGTGAATTGCTTGAGCGACGCCGCAATGGCGAGTTCTGCACATTGCAGGCCACCATCTCCACGGTGCGTGGGCCCGCCGACGACCTGCGCTACCACGTGCTTGTCATCTCCGACATCACCCAGCAACAAGCGCAGCGTGAGCAACTCCAGCGCCAGGCCCACTTCGATGAGCTCACCCGGCTGCCCAACCGTGCGCGCCTGTCGCAACTGCTCGACGACGCCATGCGTGCCGCTGACCGAGACGGCTACTTGCTGGTGGTGTGTTACCTCGACCTTGACCGCTTCAAACCCGTGAATGACCGCTACGGCCACGCAGCGGGTGACCGCCTGCTGGCCGAACTTGCGGGCCGCCTGCGAAGCGCCTTGCGCAGCCGCGAAAACTGGGAAGACAGCGCTGCACGCCTGGGTGGTGATGAATTTGTGCTTCTGCTGCGTGCCGACACCCTGGAAGAAGCCCGCCTGGCCGTGGAGCGTGTGCTGCGCGTGGTGAGCCAACCCTATGTGGTTGACCCGGCCCAAGATCCGGTGCAGGTCACATCCAGCATGGGCGCCACCGTCTACCCCATTGACCGCAGCGACGCCGACACCCTGCTGCGCCACGCCGACCACGCCATGTACGGCGCCAAGCAGTCGGGCCGCAACGGCTACCTGTTCTTTGACCCCGAGCATCGCCGCCGCACCGAAGAGCGTGTGATGGCCATCGGCCGCGTGCAAGAGGCACTGGACCAGCAAGAGCTGGTGCTTTTCTACCAGCCCAAGGTGGACATGAAGAGCGGCAAGGTCATGGGCTTTGAGGCCTTGCTGCGCTGGGAGCACCCACAGCAGGGGCTGGTGGCGCCGATGCAGTTCTTGCCGCTGATAGAAAACACCGGCCTGTCTTCGCGCATTGGCGACTGGGTCATTGCGCAGGCACTCGACCACTTGGCGCAGTGGCGGCGCGACGGGCTCGACTTCTCGGTCAGCGTCAACGTCTCGGCGCGCCACCTGCAGGAGCCTGACTTTGCATTGCGGCTGGCCGAATTGCTGGCCCGCCACAGCGAACCCCTGGCCACGCGGCTGGAAATCGAGATGCTCGAAACTGCCGCGCACGCCGACATCGACGCCACGTCGGCGCTGCTCGCCCGCTGCCAGGGCACGGGCGTGCGATTTGCGCTCGACGACTTCGGCACAGGGTATTCCACGCTGACCTACCTCAAGCGCCTGCCGGTGGACGTGCTGAAGATTGACCGCAGCTTCGTGCACCACATGCTCGACGACACCCAGGACCGGGCCATTGTTGAAGGCGTCATCGGCCTGGCACGCACCTTTGGCTGCACGGTGGTGGCCGAAGGCGTGGAGTCGCCGGCACAGGCACGCATGCTGCTGGACCTGGGCTGCGACATCGGCCAAGGCACGGGCATTGCTGCGCCCATGCCGTCGGCCCAAGTGGCGCACTGGGTGCGTGACTACAAGGGCATGTTTGCATTGGTCCCGGCCGAAACCCCGTCGCAGCCCGCACGCGCCAGCTGACAGCGCAGTCCAGCGCGGCCGCGTCAACCAAGGCCGGCCGCCACGGCGGCTTAGACTCGTTGCGTGATCCCACCTGGCTTTCTGCAAGACCTGCTTTCGCGAACCGACATCGTCGATGTGGTGGGCCGCCACGTCGAGCTCAAGCGCGGTGGCGCCAACCTCATGGGGCTGTGCCCCTTCCACGGGGAAAAGTCACCCAGCTTTTCGGTCAGCCCGAGCAAGCAGTTCTATTACTGCTTTGGCTGCGGCGCCAGCGGCGACGCCATCCGGTTTCTTACCGAACATCTGGGCCTGAGCTTCGTTGAGGCCGTGCGTGACCTGGCGCAAGCGGCCGGCCTGCAGGTGCCAGAAGAACAGGTCAGCGCCGACGAACGCGAACGCCGCGACACGCTGCGCCAGCGCCGGCTTTCGCTGGGCGAGGTGCTGAGCAAGGCAGCCGACTTCTACCGCACCCAGCTCAAGGCCACCCCACGCGCCGTGGACTACCTCAAGCACCGAGGCCTCACCGGTGCCGTGGCGGCGCGCTTCGGCTTGGGTTTTGCGCCGCCAGGCTGGCGCACGCTGGCGGGTGTGTTCCCGGCCTACGACGACCTCTTGCTCGAAGAAGCCGGTCTGGTGCGTTACAAGGACAGCGGCGACGACGGCCACGGCACGCCGCAAGACGCCGACCGCGGCCGCTACGACTGGTTTCGCGACCGCATCATGTTCCCCATCCGTGCCGTGGCCGGCGAGGTCATCGGCTTTGGTGGCCGCGTGCTCGACGACAGCAAGCCCAAGTACATCAACTCGCCCGAGACCCCGGTCTTCAGCAAGGGACGCGAGTTGTACGGCCTGTTCGAAGCACGGCAGGCCTTGCGCGACAAAGGCTACGCACTGGTGGTCGAGGGCTACATGGATGTGGTGGCGCTGGCGCAAAGCGGCTTCCCCAACGCCGTGGCCACGCTGGGCACCGCCTGCACCGCCGAGCATGTGCAGAAGCTCTTTCGATTCACCGACTCGGTGGTTTTCAGCTTTGACGGCGACGCCGCCGGCCGCCGCGCAGCCGGCCGCGCCCTGGAGGCGTCGCTGCCCCATGCCACCGACCTGCGCACGGTGAAGTTCCTTTTCCTGCCCACCGAGCACGACCCCGACAGCTATGTGCGCGAGCTGGGCGCGGCGGCGTTTGAGCAGCAGGTGACGGCGGCAGTGCCCTTGTCGCGGCAGCTTGTGGAGCAGGCCTCTGAGGGCGCAGAGCTGTCCACCGCCGAAGGCCGCTCGCGCATGCTGGCGCAGGCCAGGCCGCTGTGGCTGGCCTTGCCCGACGGCGCGCTCAAGCGCCAGCTACTCCCAGAACTGGCACGCCAGGCACAGCTCGAGGTGGCCGACTTGCATGCGCTTTGGGGCGGCCCTGCGCCTGCCCCGGCCGGCGCAGCGTCCGGCGCGGCATCACAGTCCACGCAG
>CAZUKT010000188.1:0-5030 GCA_964620975.1 uncultured Rubrivivax sp.
AGCAAGAAGTCCGCGCGCTGAGCCGGGACGTGCGAGTCCGGAAGGACTCGCACGCGGTGCGCAGCCGGCCTGCCGTCACCGCCTTGTCATCGCCCCTTCGCGGCGGCGTCACAGGCGGCGGCAAGCATCGGTGCATGACGACTGATCTCAGCACCATCCACATCTCCACCGGCCCCGAGCATGGCGCTGCCTTGCGGGCCCGGGCTCTGCCCGACGCCGAACCCGCACCCGCGCTAGAGGCGCTGTGGGCCCGCCACAGCGACGACGTGCAAGCCGCGCAGCGCTTGCGCTGGCGCGTGTTTGTGCAAGAGATGGGCGCCCGCCTGACACCACCCGCGGGCACACCCGCGGGCCTGGACGTGGACGTGTTTGACGCGCACTGTGAACACCTGCTGGTGCGCACCGTGGAAACCGCGCATCAGCCCGCGCAGGTGGTGGGCACCTACCGTGTGCTGACGCCCGCCGCCGCGCGCCGCGTGGGTGGCCTTTACAGCGACAGTGAATTTGACCTGGTGCGCCTGGCGCGGCTGCGCCCGCAGCTGGCCGAACTGGGGCGCTCGTGCACGGCGCCCGAATGGCGGCGCGGCGGCGTCATGCTGATGCTGTGGTCGCAGCTGGGCATCTTCATGCAGCGCAATGGCATTGAACGTGTGGTGGGCTGCGCCAGCGTGCCCATGCACGACGGCGGCCACCTGGCGGCCGACCTGTGGCACACGCGGCGCCACCCCCCCCGGGCCCCGCCCGACGAACAAGTGCGCCCACGCCTGCCGCTGCCCGGGCAACGACGCGGCGCGGGCCGCGCCGCCGAAGCGCCGGCACTGATCAAGGCCTACCTGAAGTGCGGCGGCAAGCTGCTCGGCCCGCCCGCCTGGGACCCCGAATTCGGCACCGCCGACCTGCCCATGATGCTGCGCCTGAGCGAGATGCCGGCGTCCCACCGGCGGCGCTTCATCGGGCAGTAAACGCTGCGCCGGCCGCCGCGCTGGCGCCACTCCACGGACCACGAAGGGACACGCGACATGGGCGATTTCATGAAGAAGGTAGAAATGCTGCGCTGGGACGACCACCGCTACTACCACCAGAGCCGCATCAACCAGACGCTGCACCTGATCAGCGCGATCAGCTTCCTGGTGGCCTACGGGTTGCTGTTTGTGGACCCGGCCGCGGCCGCCATGGTGGGCTGGCTGGTGGGCATGGTCACGCGCCAGTCGGGCCACATCTTTTTTGAGCCGCGTGGTTACGACCGGCTCAACGGCACCAGCTACGAGAACAAGGAAGCCATCAAGGTGGGCTTCAACATGCGCCGCAAGGCCATCCTCATCGGTGTCTGGCTGTCGCTGCCGGTGCTGCTGTATGCCAGCCCCAGCCTCTTCGGCCTGATCGCGCCGGCTGCGGGCGTCAGTGGATGGCTGCACGACGTGGGCCTGTCGTGGCTGGCCCTGGGCGCTGGCGGCTTGCTCTTTCGCACCGTGCACCTTTTCTTCTTGCGCGGGCCGGTGTGGGGCCTGGCCTGGGCGGCCAAGATCCTGACCGACCCGTTCAACAACGTGGCCGAGTACTGGAAGTCGCCGCTGGCACTGCTGCAGGGGCAACGCTACGACCCGCTCGACGGCGACGAACACGCACGCGCCAAGGCGTGAAGATTCGCTGCGCCGCCACGGCGCCGATGTCTCAAGCATGCTGCACAGCGCGCTCGGCCTAGGGCTGGGTGCCTGGGCCCTGGGCCTGGGTGTGGCGGCGGTGGCGCAGCGGCGGCTGATCTTCAAGCCACCGACCCATGTGCGCGAATTGCCGCCGGGGCCGCACGCGGGCCACTACGGCATCGAGACGCTGGCATTGCACGTCGCGCCCGGCGCCGTGTTGCAGGGCTGGCGCTCGACGCCGCTGCAAGGCCCGGCCCGGGGCACGCTGCTCTACTTTGGCGGCCGTGGCGAAAACGTGGCCTGGGCGCCGCACATGGCGTCCTACCTCGGCCACTGGTCGGTGCTGGCCTTCAACTACCGTGGTTTTGGCGCTTCCACGGGCCAGGCCAGCGAGGCCGCCGTGCTGCAGGACGCGCACCGCATCTTCGACGCCTGGGTGCCGCCACACGAGCCCGTGGTGTTGATGGGCCGCAGCCTGGGCACGGCCGTGGCGCTGCGCCTGGCCAGCCAGGTGGCGCCGCAGCGCCTGGCCTGCCAAGCGGCGCCGCAGCGCCTGGTGCTGGTGTCGCCCTTCCTCAGCCTGGTGCACCTGGCTCGCGCCCGGCTGCTGATCGCACCGGCAGCACGGCTGCTGCGCCACCGGCTGGACTCCACTTTGCATGCGCCGCGTGTGAGTTGCCCGACCCTGGTGCTGATGGCCCAAGGCGACCGCCAGGTGCCCGAAGCCCACAGCCTGCAACTCGCCCGCCGCCTGGGTGGCCCCGTGACGCTGGTGCGGGTGGCGGGCCAGCAGCACCGCACGTTGCCACGCTGCGTGGCCACCCAGGGCCACGTGGCGCGCTTCGTGTTGCAGGACGACGGCGCGGTGCCGGGCTGACGCGTGTGTTCAGGGCCGCGCCAGCAAGGCCGGCAGCGCCGTGGCCAGCGGCGGCACCAGGGCGATGACGGCGGTGCCGATGAAGATGGCCAGCACCGCCGGCAGCACCGCCACCGCCACGTAGCGGATGGACTTGCCGAACATCGCCGACGCAAAGTACAGGTTCATGCCGGCCGGCGGGCACAGGAAGCCCACCTCCATGGCGGCCAGGAAGATGATGCCGAAGTGCACCGGGTCGATGCCGTAGCTGCGTGTCAGCGGCAGCAGCAGTGGCACCAGCACCACCAGTGCGGCGTAGATCTCCATCAAGGCGGCAGCGGCAAACAGGAACACACACAGCGCCAGCAAGAACAGGTACTTGTTGGGCAGCACGCCCTGCACCCAGTCCACGGCCTGGTCAGGGATGCCGGCGTCCACCAGAAAGTTGGTCAGCGCCAGGGCCATGCCCAGGATGAGCATGACGCCGCCTATGAGTTGCGCGCACTCCGCCAGGCACTTGCCCAGCAGGCGCAGGCCCAGCTCGCGGTGCGCCAAGGCCTGCGTCAGCACCGCGTAGGCCGCCGTCAACGCGGCACTTTCGGTGGGCGTTGCCACACCGCCGACGATGGAGCCGATGGCCACCACCGGGGCCCCGATTTCCCACTTGGCACGCCAGGCCACACGCAGGGCCCCGCGCAGGTCGGGCGCGGCGGCCGCCGCTTGCGGGCCGGCGGCCGCGCTCCGGTCACGCCGCAAGAAACCGCCCACCGCCAGCAGGCTGGCCACCATCACCACCGCAGGCAGCAGGCCGGCCAGGAACATGTCGACGATGGGCACGCGGGCGATCACCGCGTACATGATCAGCGGCACCGAAGGCGCCAACAACACGCCCAGTGCGCTGGCGCTGGTAACGAGGCCGATGCCACGCTGCTCGGCATAACCCGCGTGGCGCAGCAGCGGCAGCAGCAGGCCACCCAATGCCAGGATGGTGACGCCGCTGCCACCGGTGATGGCGGTGAAGGCCGAACACAACACGGCCGCAGCCAGCACGGTGCCCGCGACACCGCCACCAAACAGCGCCATGAACAGGGCGCCCAGGCGCTGCGCGGCGCCGGTGCGCGCAAACACCAGGCCGGCCAGCGTGAAAAGCGGCAGCGCTGGCAATGAAGGGTTGACGGTGATCTGGTAGTGCGACAAGGCCACCGACGCCAGCGGCAGCGCGTCGCTCCAGAACAGCGCCAAGGCCAGCCCGCCCAGCACGGCAAAGATGGGCGCGCCCGCCAGCAATGCGATCACAAGCGCTGCGCCAGCGGGCCACAAAGGCAGGGCGCTGCCGTCCCAGTGCGCGGCCAGCAGCCAGCCGGCCAATGGCAACGCCCCGGCCCACAGCAGCTTCCATGCAGCACCACGGGCCACGTGGGCCCCCAGCTTGGCGCCCAGCAGCGCAAAGCCCAGCGGCAAACACGCCTGCACCCACCAGACCCGAATGCCATAGGCCAGATGCTGGTTGGCGTCGATCTCGCTGGCCACAAAACGCCAACTGGCCAGCGCCAGCAGGCCGCAGACGAGTGCGGCGCCACCCTGGGCAAAGGCCCGTGCCGCCGCCTGCATGCGCACGCCGCCAAAGAGGCTGGCGCTGCTGCCCAGCGTGGTGAGGTGGCCGTGGCGTTCGGCCGCCAGCGCGCCAAACATCGCCAGCACCAGGCCCAGGTGCTGCACCAGCACGGGGGCGTTTTCCACGCCACGGCCCAGCAGCGGGCGCAGTGCCATTTCAAGCAGCGGCACCAGCGTCATCAGCGCCAGCGCGGCCGAGGCCACGGCTTCGTCCCAGCGCGCCCAGGCCGGCACCTGCGTGGCCGGCCGCCCCTGCGGGCCCTCGCCAATCGGCGTGTCCAAGCCTATTTGCCCCGCCCGGCGCGGAAGGCTCTGAGATGCGTGAACACCTCGTCAAAGGTCTCGGCCGGCACCATGGTGCCGCGGATGCGCGGGTAGAGCTTGGCCGCCAGTTCGTCCCACTCGCGCATCTGCGCAGGCGTGGGGCGGTTGACGACAAGGCCACGTTTGACCATTGCCGCCACGGCCTCGTCCACCTCAAGCCGGGCCTGGGTGCGCATCTGCACACCGGCCTTTTCGCCGGCCGTGCGCAAGGCCTGCTGGGCGGCGGGCGACATCGCGTCCCAGGCCTTGCTGGTGAGCACCAGCGCACCCACGATGGGGGCCCAGTTGATCTCCAGCATGTGTTTGGCGGTGCCGTAGATCTGGCTTGCCAATGCGAAGTAGGGCGTGGCCGGCAGCACGTTGATCATGCCGGTCTGCATCGACGGCAGGATGTCGGCCGTCTCCAGCGGCACGGGCGTGTAGCCCAGGCTCTTCATGATCGTCTGCTGTTCGGGTTCAGATCCCCAGGCGAAGAACTTCATGCCCTTGTAGTCGTCGGGCCGCACGGCAGCGTCCTTCGAGAAAAAGCGCACCCAGCCGGCGTCGCCCCAGCCCAGCACCACGAAACCACGTTCGGCAAATCGTTTTTCCAT
>CAZUKT010000188.1:5130-8200 GCA_964620975.1 uncultured Rubrivivax sp.
ATGCGCAGTTGCGCGGCAGCCTGGGCCCACGCCGGGGTGGACGCGGGCAGTGCCAGGCTCAGCAGGGACAGGGCGGCGGTACGGCGCGGGAGATTCATGCGTGCGGGGGTTCCAGGTTCAGGGGCAGATTCAGAAGCGGTCGTCGGCAGTGGCCAGCAGCCACAAGGCGCGCTGGCGCATGACTTCGTTGCCAAGGTCACGCCGGGCATCGCTGGCCACCAGGGCCTGGCGCAACAGGGCTTCAAAGGCGGCGCGGTTGCCGGCCGGTTGTGCCAGCGCCTCGGCCTGCGCCACATAGGGCCCCGCGTTGCGGCCTGCACCCAGGCTGAGCGCGCGGTCAAAGTAGCTTTGCGCTGCTTCGCGGCTGCCGCCGGGCCGCGCCGCTTCCAGCGTGCCCATCAGCGAAGCCAGCGCGCCTTCGCCGTGGTCGGGCTGCGCCTGCCAGGCCAGCGTGGCCAGGCGCAGCGCCAGGGGCAGGTCGGCCACCACCTCGGGTTGGTCTTTGGAAAGCGCGATCTGCGCACCCCACGACGCTGCGGCCCAGTAGGCCACGCCCACTTCCTGGCGGTTCAAGCGCAGTGGGCTCTTCTCGCCGGCGGCCAGGGCTGGCGTCAGGCCGGGGTGATGCAGTTCCAATGCCGTCATGGCGTGGCGTTGGGCGCGTGCGTACAAGCGCGCGGCACGCTGGTTCATGGTCTGCGCCGTGCGTGCGTCATGCGCCTCCAGCTTCTCGGCTTCGAACGCGACAAAGGCGTAGGCGTACTGCGTGAAACCACCCGCCACGGACTCGGCCAAGGCCAAGTGGTCAGGCGTCTGCCGAAGCACCGACTCCGACAGCTTCAGGTAAAACGGGCTGGCGTCTCGCGCCAGTTGCACGTCGTCTTCTTCGGCCTGGCCCTGGCCCGCCAGTTGGTCGGCCACGCTGCGCACGAGCAGCAGGCGCGGCGAACAGGCGCCGAGCAGGCCCAGCAGCAAGAACAGGGTCAGGCGGTGTGAAAGAGTACGCGTCAAGTGGGCACCATCGCCTTCGCGGGAGACATCTAGCCGGCGCCGAATGCGCGAGACCGGCGCCACACGGGCGCGCAGCCTCGCAGGTGCTGTTCGACGCTGCGCTTGCGCATTGCAATGTAGGGCCGCTTCGTGAAGCGGCAGTGACACCCGACTGCACGACGCAGCGGCCGCTGCCCGCACACGCGCTGTTCAGCGGCCCCGGCGCAGTGGCGCCAGCGCGGCCTGCAGCGCCGCAGCCTCGTCTGGCGCTAGCAGGCCGTGGCGTGCGCAGAAATCCAGTGTCACCACCGCCGCATCCAGGGTCATGTCCGTGGTCGCAGCAAGCGCCAGCGCCTCGGCCGCCGGCATGCAGGTGAAACCGGCAACTTCGCCGTCCTGGTTGGCGGGCAGCAGGCCGGCGGGCAAGGGCAGGTCGAAAGTGTGCAGGTCTTCCCACTGCAGACCTTCTGGGATGTCGCGCTGCAGGCGCAGCACACCGGCGGCGCGCGCGGGCCGCATCTGTGCTGGCGAGAGGCCGGCTTCTTCGAAGCCTTCACGCACCAGCACCTCGTGCGGCGTCTGGCCCTGCGGCACACCGCCGCCAATGAGGTTGTCGAACAGGCCTGGATCGGTGGCCTTGTTGAACGCGCGCTGGGCAATCCACAAGTGCGTGGGGCGCCCGCCCGGGCTGGCCAGGTAGCCGTTGGCGTGCGCGCCCGATGTGAGCGTGCCCCAGAAGCGCGCGGCCGCGCGTTCTGTGTGGGCCAGCAGCGCGCCACTGGCCGGGTCCACGATGGCGAATGTCTCGTCACGCCACGCACGCACCAGGCCCTGGCGGCGCAGTTCGGCGTTGATGCGTGCCAGCACGGCACCGCGCTGCGGTGGCGGCACGCGCAGCCGCACGACTTGGGCTGTGACTTCGAGCTCGTCGGGCCAGCACTGCAAGGCCGGCAGGTGCAAACGTGCCACCGAACCCACCACGCACGGACCCATGCAAAACGGCACGCGTGGCACGCTGCGCGCATTGGCCTGCCGCAGGGCGTGGCAGCTTGCGGTCATGGCGGCGCTCAGGCGGGCGGCGGCGCCGGGCTCAGGGCCAGCGCTTGTTCGATGTCGCTGCGGAAATCCGCAAACGGCGGCAACGGCCCGTTCGGATCCTTGGCCTGTTCGTCGATGCGACGCAGCGCCACGGCTTCGCGCCAGTAGGGCTGATCTTCGAAGGCCGCGGCCTCGGCCGCATTCATCGGGCCGCCCTGCAGTGCCAGGCTTTCGACCGAGTCGGCCGACAGGCCCGAAAAGTACGTGGGCTCGACGGCACACAGGTAGCGCTTGGCCGCCACATGCAACCGCACCGGCTCCACCACCGCTGCACCAAAGTGCCGCGCCAGCCAGCGCGCGCCGACGTGCTCGTGGCCGTCGTCGATGCCGGCAGCCGCCGGGTGTTCCCCCAGGCCGTGCGCCATGTGGCCCAGGTCATGCAGCAGCGCGGCCACCACCAGCGTGGGCGCCGCGCCACGGGCGCGTGCAAGGGCGCCCGACTGCACGGCGTGCATCAGCTGGTTGATGTCGGCCAGGCCGTAGCGCCGGTGTGCACGCTCGCCGTAGATCGGCGCCAGCGCGTCAAAAATGGGTGGCGCGGGGGTGAAAGTGTCTTGCATGGTGGGCCTGTGCAATGGCGTTGGGTCAGGCGGGCGCCATGCGGGTGACGCCCATCGCGCCCAGGCTGGCCGCGATCGCAGCCACGGCGCCTTCAATCACACCGGCATCGATGGCGCCGATGCAGCCAACGCGAAAGGTGTTCACCGTGGTCAGCTTGCCCGGGTAGAGGATGAAGCCTTGCTCGCGCACGCGCCGGTAGAACTCGGCAAAGTCATAGGCGGGGTCGGCCGGCGCGTGGAAGGTGACGATGACGGGCGCCTGCACCGCCGCCGGCAGAAAGCTCTGCAAGCCCAGCGCCTGCAGCCCGTTGACGAGTGCGCGGCAGTTGGCGCTGTAGCGCGCCAGGCGCGCCGGCTGGCCACCCTCGTCACAGTACTGGTCCAGCGCCGCGCGCAGCGCCGCCACCACATGCGTGGGCGGC
>CAZUKT010000189.1:0-8177 GCA_964620975.1 uncultured Rubrivivax sp.
ACCGGCACGCTGGAGCTCAGTGGCGCCGGCACCAAAGACCTCAACGGCGGCCGCCTGCTCAACACCGCAGGCACCACCACCTGGACCAACACCGCCGCTGGCAACAGCCGCATCCGCACCGGCGGCGGCGCCGTCATCAACAACAGCGGCAGCTGGCTCGACCAACTGGCATTCGCCGGCGCGATCTCTCCCGACCTTGGCGGCGCATCCACCTTCAACAACAGCGGCAGCTACACCAAGTCCGGCGGCTTCATTACCGACGTCGCCATCGCCTTTGTGAACGGCAACGCCACGCCCGGCAGCGGCGTCGTCAACCTCAACGCCGGCACGCTGCAATTGAGCGGCGGCGGCAGCAACGTCGGCACCTTCAACATCGCCGACGGCACGACGCTGGCCTTTACCGGCAGCACCTACACGCTGGGCGGCACGGTGGCCAGCGGCGCCAACGGCCGCGTGCTGGTGAGCGGTGCCACCGTCAACACCGTGGGCACAAAAAGCTTTGCCGGCCTGCTCGAACTGAGTTCCGGCGCGCTCAATGTGAATGCCGACACCACGGCGGCTCGCTACCTGCAGTCTGCCGGCACGCTGGGCGGCACTGGCAATCTCACCGTCAGCGGCAGCGCGGTCTGGACCGCCGGCACGATGAACGGCCTGGGCACCACCACCAGCACCGGCACGCTGGAGCTCAGTGGCGCCGGCACCAAAGACCTCAACGGCGGCCGCCAGCTCAATACCGCAGGCACCACCACCTGGACCAACACCGCAGCGGGCAACAGCCGCATCCGCACCGGCGTTGGCGCCGGCATCAGCAACAGCGGCACCTGGCTGGACCAGTTGGCCTTTGACGGCGCAATCTCGCCCGACCTCGGCGGCGTCTCCACCTTCAACAACGTCGGGAGCTACGCCAAGTCGGGTGCCGGCGTCACCAGCATCGCGGTCGGCTTCAACAACACCGGCCTGCTGAGCGTCACCGGCGGCCGGATCGACCTGACCGGTGGGCTGAGCAACTTTGCCGGCAGCACGCTCACCGGCGGCAGCTTCGAAGTCATCGGCAACAGCACGCTGCGCTTCACCGGCGCCAACGTGGCCACCAACGCGGCTGCGATCGTGCTCGACGGCGCGGGCTCGGCCCTGCTCAACGCCACCAACAACGCCAACGCGCTGGCCAACTTTGCCAACAACGCCGCGGCGGGCAGCTTCACCATCCGCAACGGCCGCAACTTCAGCAGCGCAGGCGCCTTCAGCAACGCTGGCATCGTGCGGGTGGGCGGTGCCAGCACCTTCAGCAGCGGTGGCAGCTTCGGCAACGCAGCCGGCAGCCAGTTGCAGATGGCCGGCGGCAGCTTTGCCGGCCCGGCACTCGTCAACGCCGGCAGTGTCAACGGCTTTGGCACCGTCAACACCCTGGTGCAGAACAGCGGCAGCGTGCTGGCCAGCGGCGGCAGCTTGGCCACCAACGCCGGCATCCAGGGTGCCAGCGGCAGCATCACCGTGGCCAGCGGCGCCACGCTGGACTTGTCAGCCGCCGCCGTGGCCAGCAGCACCGGCACGCTGCTCAACCAGGGCACGCTGAACCTGGGCGCACAGGCCCTGCAGGTGCATGCCGACTACGACAACACCGGCTTCGGCAGCGGCAACAGCTTTGCCGCCCGCGCCGGCGTGCTGGGCAGCGGCGCCATCGTGGGCGTGAACGCGGCACTGTCCTTGACGGGCGATGTCTCGTCACCGGCCGCCAACCAGTACGTCATCAACTTCGGCGCCGTGCGTGAAGGCAGCACGGTGACACGCAGCTTCCAGATCGCCAACAGCGGCAGCGGCGCCAGCGTACGCGGTGCGCTGCAAAACGCCGCCAATGGCGCCAGCATCAACGACGCCCGCCTGTCGGGCAGCGGCACGCAAGCCGGCAACTTCGGCCTGCTGGCCGCAGGCGCCAGCAGCGGCACCTTCAGCATCACGCTCAATGGCAACGGCACCGGCGGCAACCTGCTGCCCGGGCAGAGCCTGGCCGTGGTCAGCAACTTTGACAACGTCGCGCTGCAGAGCGTGCAGATCAGCGGCTTCAGCACGGTGCTGGCGCGTGGCAGCGCAGCACCGGCCGGACCCGTGAACCTGGGCAACTTCCGCGTCGGCATCGCACCTGAACTGCAGACGACACTGGCCGTCACCAACACCACCACCGGCGCCGGCGCCGAGCGCCTGGGTGTGGGCAGCGTGGCCACTGCGGGCAACTTCAGCGCCGTCAACGCACTGGGCAGCGGCCTGGTGGCACCGGGTGCCAGCAGCGCCGCCGCCGTGGCGGTGTCCACGCAGGCCGGCGTGCTGGGCGCCAACAACGGCAGCGTGACGCTGCAATTTGTCAGCGACGGGCGCGACTTCGACCCCTCGTTCACCGCCATCGCCAGCAACCAGCAGACCGTGGACCTGCTGGCCACGGGTTACCTGGTGGCGCAGCCCGCCACGCCGGCCGCGCCGGTGAACGTGGGCCACTACCGCCTCGTCAATGGCGCCAGCAGCAGCTTTGCCGTCACCAACACCAACCTGGCCCCGGCCGGCTTGCAGGAAGTGCTGAACGCTTCCGCCGGCAGCGGCACGGCCGGTGTCACCTTCACCGGCAACATCAACGGCCTGGCCGCAGGCGGCAGCAGCAACGCCATGGTCATCGGCTTTGCTGCCGGCGGCGCCGCAGGTGTGCGCAACGGCTCGGCCACGCTCCACCTGGTGTCCGACGGCACCGGCACCAGCGGCCTGGGCCTGTTCGACCTGGCGCCCGCCACGGTGCTCGTCACCGGCACGGCCTTCAACCTGGCCAGCGGCGCCACCACACCGACACCGGTGACGGTGGCCAACCAGCGTGTGGGCGGCAGCGCGCGCGCCGCACTCACCGTCAGCAACAGCGGGCCTGCGGGCCTGTTTACCGAAGCGCTGAATGCCAGCTTTGCATCCAGCAGCGGTGCGGCCACAACTTCTGGCACCGGCATCACCGACCTGGCCGCCGGCGCCAGCGACGGCCTGAGCCTGGGTGTGGGCGTCAACAGCGCCACGGCCGGCCACAAGACCGGCACGGTGACCCTGGCCTACCAGAGTGACGGCACCGGCGCCAACGGCCGCAGCGGCCTGGCGGCCGTGTCGGTGGGGCAACAGACGCTGAACGTCTCTGGCGATGTGTTCCGTCTGGCGCAAGCCAACGGCGCCACGCCCAACCCGGTGGTGTTTGCGAACCAGCGTGTCGGTGACAGCGGCCAGGTGGCGCTGAGCATCAGCAACACGGCGGCGGCCGACGGCTTCTCGGAGTCGCTCAACGCCAGCATCACGGGCAACGGCAACGTGCTGGCCAGCGGCTCCTTCAGCCTGCTGGCTGCAGGCGCCACCGACAGCAGCTCGCTGCTGGTGAGCCTGGACACCAGCACGGCCGGCGCGCGCAGCGGCACGGCCACGCTGACGCTGGTGTCCGACGGCACCGGCAGCAGCGGCCTGGGTACCTTCAGCCTGGGCACGCAGACGGTCACCGTCAACGGCGGCGTCTACCGCCTGGCCAGCGCCAGCGCGGCCACGCCGAACCCGGTGGTGTTTGCCAACCAACGTGTGGGTGGCGGCCTGACGCAGGCCGTGTCGTTCACCAACACCGCACTCAACGACGGGTTCAGTGAAGGCCTGAACGCCAGCATCAGCGCCAGCGGCACGGCCACGGCCGGCGGCAGCTTCACCGTTCTGGCGGCAGGCGCCAGCAGCGGCGCGCTCTTTGTGGGCGTGGACACCAGCACGGCAGGCGCCAAGAGCGGCGCGGCCACCATCACGCTGGCGTCCGACGGTACCGGCACCAGCGGTTTTGGTGCCCTGGGCATCGGCACGCAGAACGTGGCCGTGTCGGGCGACGTGTACCGGCTTGCCACACCCGCGGTCAACACCGCACCCATCACCTTGGTGGCTCGCGTGGGCGACAGCGCTCCGTCGGCGACCATCAACGTGGCCAACAGCGGTGCCGACGCCTTCACCGAGAGGCTCAACGCAGGCATCGCCAGCACGCCGGCGGGCTGGTCTGGCAGCGGCAACGTCAACGGCTTGGCCACGGGCCAGAACAGCAACGCACTGGCCGTGGCGCTGAACACCACGGTGGCCGGCAGCTTTGCCGGCACGGCCGGTGTGGCCTTGGTGTCCAGCGGCGCCGGCACCACGCTGGCGGCCGACGCCGACCTGGGCACCGCCCACGTGGCGCTGGCCGGCCGCGTCTACGCACCGGCGGTGGCGCAGGTGCCCACTGCCAGCATCAGCTTCGGCATCGTGCGCGTGGGCGACGTGGTGGCCCCGCGCAACGTGGCCGTGGCCAACACCGCCACGGGCGCGCTCACCGACACACTGAACGCCAGCATCACCACCCTGCCCGGCAACGGCTTCAGCGCCAGCGGCACACTCGACGGCCTGGCGGCGGGTGGCAGCGATGCCAGCACCCTGAACGTGAGCCTGGACACGGCCAGCGCCGGTGTCTTTACGGGCGCGGCCACGGTGGGCTTTGCCAGCCGCAACCCGGACATGGCCGACCTGGCCTTGGGCAGCGTGGACGTGGTGCTGCAAGGCCAGGTCAACCGCCTGGCCGAGGCCAGCCTCAGCCAGGCCAGTGGCGACGGCAGCCTGGCCGGTGGTGGCACGCACTTCACGCTGAGCTTTGGCACGCTGGCGCAGGGCGCGGGCAGCTTGCTGGCCTTTCTGGACCTGAACAACCCCGCGCTGGCGCCGGCCGACAACCTGGGTGGCAGCTTTGACCTGAGCGGCATCACCGCCGGGTCGCCGTTCACGCTGGGCGGCTTTGGCAGCGTCAACGTGGCGGCAGGCAGCACGCTCAGCGGCCTGAGCGTGAGCTTTGCCAGCGGCGCGGCAGGTGTCTTCGACGAAGTCATCGTGCTGCGCGGCCTCAGCACCAACGGCAGCGGCGCCGACATGCACCTGGCCGATGTCTCGCTGCACCTCACCGGCACCGTGGTGGCTGTGCCCGAACCCGGCACCTACCTGCTGATGGCCGGCGGCCTGCTGATGCTGGCGCGCGTGACCCGCCGCCGGGCGCTCAAGCGCGCCGCCTGAACGCAGCGCGAAGCCGCTGACTGCAGGCCGCCGCCTGCACCGCACGCCGCCCGGCCCCCCGGGCGGCGTTTTTTTATCGCGGCGTTGACGCGCTGCGCTGCACCTGCAACGGCACGCTGGCCGTCTCACACGCGTCGCCCTGCGCACCGTCGGCCCGCCACAGGCCGATGGGCCCCGACAGCGCCAGCGGCGGCACGCACACCTGCATTTCCATGTCGGCCGTGTGCTTGACGGCCGCCGTGCCGGTGCGGTTGGCCGCATCGCACTGGCCGGGCACGCTGGGCAACATGCCGTAGCTGCGGCCAAAATTGGCAGCCTGCACATCCAGCCAGCGGGGCGCTGACCGGGGCTGACCGGCGGCGCCAAAGTCGATGCCTATCAGTTCGGGCTTGACGCCGGTGGTGGCCGGGTCCACCTCGTGGCGCGCCACCGTGAAGCTGACGTGCGTGACGCCGTCAAGCCGGCGGCCGATGATCTTGAGCATCTGCCCCGGGCGCACGCTGCGCGGCTGCAGGTCGGTGACGCCGGTACCACGTGGGTCTTCGGGGCGGCTGTCGCAAGGCGGCACGGTCAGCACGGCGGCGTCGGCGCGCGGCGCGGGCAGCACCTCGAACACCTGCTTGAGCCTGTCGCTGCCATTGGCTTCCAGCAGCGTGACCACCACGCCGCCTTCGGGCAGCACCGGCACACGCACGCGAAGGCGGGCGTTTTCACGCGCCAGGATCTCGGCGTCGCTGGTGCCAAAGCGCACGCCGGTGGCGCGGTGCACGCCCGGGCCCACCAGCAGCACGGCCATGCCGCGCGTACCGCGTGGCGGCCACACGGTGGCTTGTGACGGCATGCGGAACTGGGCGCTGGCGCCGGGCCGGCCGTCCACCACGGCAGGCATGGCTCCCGCCACGGGTTGGACCGGTGTCATGGGAACCACAGGCGGCGGCTGCAGCGGCGACGGCAACACCGCCACGCTGGCCGTGGTGCCGCTGGGTGCGCCGGGGTGTGCGCCGGGGCCGCCGGTGCTCACTTCATAGCGCTTGCCGCCGTCGCGCACGCGCAGCGTCACCACCACCGGCAGGCCGCCGCGCAGAAAGCGGCCGCGCAGGCCGTCGCTGCCTTCGGGCGTGGCCGTGCCGCCCAGCAGTTCGAGCATGCGGCGGTAGTGGCGCACGATGGCGTCGGGCGTGGCGTGGCCCCCGCGGGCATAGCGGTCGAGCTTGTATTCACGTGTTTCCACGCGGCCCAAGGTCTGCTCGGTGGGCCGGCCCTGGGCGTCGGGCACGGTGTCGCTGACCGTGTGGCGAGACAGGCTGCTGACCACGTAGTCCGTCAAGCGCGGCAGGCCCAATGGGTCACGCGAGCTGTCGTCGTCACCGGGGTTGGCCATGCCGGCGGGCAGGGGCACTTCCACGGCGGGTGGCGCCGTGGGGTAAGCCGTGGCAGACGGCGCCGGCAGCACCACCACGCCACCCGCCCCGGCCGCTGCCGCCACCCGCACCACACGGTGCACCACGGCGCTGCATTCGGTGCCCGGGCCGGCGCCCGCGGCGGGCGCGCAGGCCACGCTGCCCCAGTAGTCGCCGTCGCTGCGCGGCACGCGGTAGTGCAGTTCGGCCGTGGCGTCGCTGGCATGCAGCACCTGGCCGCCCGACTGGCGCACGGCCGCTTCAAAGCCACGCTGCACCTGCTGGCGCGGCAGGCGGCCGGCAGCCAGTTCGTCAAACGAATACCAGTACTCGCCTTCGGCCTGCACGGCATCGGCCGCGCCGCCCGGGCGGCGGCTGTCACGCGCCTGCAGCAGCGCCAGCGTGGCGCGCTGCAGATGGTCGCAGCTGTGGATGCGGCTGCCGGGGTGGCGGCTGAACACGGGGTTGGGCGTGCAGCCGGGGGCGTCCTGCGCGCAGACGTTGGGCGCGGTGGCGGCCAGCAGGGCCAGCGCGGCCCAGCGTGCGGGGGTCTTGGCGTGTCGGGGGGGTTGGTGCATGGGTGGCTTTTGCATGGCGGTTGTGCGGCAGGGTGGATGACCCGCAATCGATCAGCGGCGCGGCGGTGGCAGGGCCGCTGGCGGCGCCACGACGAGGTCGGGGCCGGCCACGCTGCACTGCTGGATGGACATGTCGCCAAGTCCGCTCCGGCGGTACAGCACCAGGGCCATCGGCCCTGTGGTGGCGCGAGTGGGCACGGGCACCGAAAAGGTGTCACCGGTACTGACGACCGGCACCACGGGCTCCTGGTAAGACGCAGCACGCGCCAATTGGTCGAGCATGGCGTTGCCCGTCGCACGGTGGCTTCCGGGCTCATAGCTGAAGGCCACGCCCAGCACAGCTGGGTCGCCTTGGCCGCCGCCCATGGCACCTGCCAGGCGCCCCAAAGCGGCCACCAGCATTTCGTCGGCGCTCATGGTGGGGTCGCCCTGCGCCGCGCGGCGCTCGGCTGCAGCTTGCGCGTCTCGCTCAAGTTGCAGGCGCGTCTGCACTACGCTGAGGCCGGGCACGCGGAGGGTGATCTGCGCACCAGGCAAGGCGCGTTGGGGCTGCAACGTGGCGATGCGCAACGCCAGACCGGTTTCAAGGAACTGGCAAGGCGGCGTGTAGTTGCGGTTGGAGTCCACCGGCAATTGGTACACCTCAAATTGCTGGGCCAGGGTGACCTGCCCCGCCGATGTCTGCACCGTCACCGAGACAGCCTCGGACGGCACATCCGGCACGATCAGGCTCAAGCTGTCGCCCCGCACGGCGCTGATTTGTGCCGGCACCCCCGCAAAGCTCACGGCAGTGGCGGCCGCCGCCTGCGGGCCTACCAGGTGCACGAGCATGCCGCGTGTGCCGCGAGCCGACGTCAGTGCCAGCACCTCGGGCACCTTGATGCGGGCGCCCAGGTAGGGGCGCAAACGCTGCATCAATGCAGGCAGGAATTCAAGCTGGGGTGCCGCTCCACCCTGGCAAGGGCAGGCGCAATTGCAAGTGCCTGGCCCAGCCGCGCTGCTGGCGGCGCCACCTGCTGGGGGTGGCGTGCTCTGGCCCCCCAGTGCTGCGCCACCGGCCGCAGGCATAACCCCCAGCACCCCCACCTGCTGCGCCAGCGCGGCCTTGCGCACGATGCGGTGCATC
>CAZUKT010000190.1:0-8175 GCA_964620975.1 uncultured Rubrivivax sp.
TCACGCTGGCCTCAGACGGCACCGGCACCAGCGGCTTTGGCGCGCTGGGCATCGGTACGCAGACCGTCAACGTGTCGGGAAGCGTCTATCGCCTGGCCACCGCCAGCGCGGCTTCACCCAGCCCCGTGGTGTTCGCCAACCAGCGCGTGGGCGGCACGCTCAGCCAGTCTCTTTCTCTGAGCAACACGGCGGCGGCCGATGGCTACAGCGAAGGGCTCAACGCCAGCATCGCGGCCACAGGCGATGCCACCGCCGGTGGTTCGTTCAGCGTGCTGGCGGCGGGGGCTTCCAGCAGTGCGCTGTCTGTCGGCATCGACACCAGCGCCGCCGGCGCCAAGGCCGGCACGGCCACGCTCACGCTGGCCTCAGACGGCACCGGCACCAGCGGCTTTGGCGCGCTGGGCATCGGCACCCAGACCGTCAACGTCTCGGGCAACGTCTACCGTCTGGCGCAGCCGCTGGTGGACACCACACCCATCGTGCTGGTGGCGCGTGTCGGCGACGCGCAGCCGCAGCGTACGGTGGCCGTGTCAAACAGCGGCGCCGATCTCTACACCGAGCGGCTCAACGCCAGCTGGGCCACAGCACCCGCCGGCTGGGCCGGCGCCGGTTCGGTCAATGGCCTGGCGCAGGGCGGCAGCAGCACGGCGCTGACGCTGGCCCTGGCCACCGGCAGCGCCGGCAGCTTTGCCGGCACGGCGCAGGTGGAGCTGGTGTCCAGCGGCGCGGGCACCACTGAGGCGGCTGACGCAGACCTGGGCAACGCCGCTGTGTCGGTGACCGGGCGCGTCTACGCGCCGGCCGTGGCACAAGTGCTGACCCCGGTGGTCAACTTCGGCATCGTGCGCGTGGGCGACGTCGTGGCGGCGCGCAACATTGCGCTGGGCAACGCCGCCAACGGCGCTCTCAACGACAACCTGCACGCCACGCTGTCCGGTGGCGCCGCGCCCTTTGCCGCCGCAGGCGTTGCCAGCGTGGCCGCCGGCGGCCAGGACAACACCCACCTGTTTGTGCAGCTGAGCACGGCACAGGCGGGTGTCTTCAACGCCACCGCCACGCTCAGCCTGGGCAGCCGCAACGGCGAGATGGCCGACCTGGCGCTGGGCGACGCCCCGGTGTTGCTGCAGGCGCAGGTCAACCAGCTCGCCCAGGCCGGCCTGGCGCTGGCGGGCGGGGCGGCCAGCCTGGCCGGTGGTGCAGCGGCTTACACGCTGGACTTCGGCACGCTGGCCGCAGGTGGCGGTGCACTCGGTGCCAGTTTGAACCTGGCCAACCTCACTTTGGGCACGGCCGACGCCCTGGCGGGCGGCTGGGACCTGGGCGGTGCAGGCCCTGGCAGCGGCTTCACGCTCAGCGGCTTTGACAGCTTCGCAGGCCTGGCCGCCGGCAGCAGCCTGGGCGGCCTGAGTGTGCTCTTCGACAGCGGCAGCGTGGGTCACTTCGAGCAGGTCATCGTGCTGCGCAGCCTCAGCACCAACGGCTCGGGCCCCGACCTGGTGCTGGGCGACGTGAGCCTGACGCTGCAGGGCACCGTGGTGGCCGTGCCCGAGCCCGGCACCTGGCTCTTGATGGCGGGCGGCCTGCTGCTGTTGGCGCGCCGGGTGCGCGCGGCCGGCCAACCGGCGGCACGGCGCCTGGCGGCCTGAGCGGCCTGAGCAGGGTCTGTGGCGAGTGCGCGCGACTTCAGCGCCTTTGCCGCGGGCCTGCAAAGCGGTCCAGCACCGGCCACGCCGGGGCCGCGAAACGCGGCGAGAAACGCTGAAGAAACGCCTGCCGCAGACGATGACGCTGCGCCGGGCCATCGCGGCCCGGCAAACCCACTGGAGACACCATGAAACCCACACCTCTCACCCGTGCCTTGCTGGCTGCCGGGCTCATCGCTTTTGGCCCCTGGGCCGCAGCGGGCGGGCGCGCCGATGTCACCGGCCTGCGCACGCCGGCCGAAGCCTGGAACGCGGACAGCTACGGCCGCAGCATCAATGACGCCGGCCAGGTGGTTGGCTTCGGATCGCCTGCGTACTCCGGTGCAGCCCGGGCGTTTGTGTTTGCCGGCGGGGCCATGCAGAACCTGGGTACGCTATCCACGCCTTACATCAACAGTCAGGCCAATGGCATCAACAACAGCGGCCAGATCGTCGGACGGTCCTTCAACGCCAGCTACACAACCGAGCATGCCTTCCTCTACTCGGGCGGCGTGATGCGGGACATGGGCACTCTGGGTGGCACCCAAAGCACCGCCAACGCCATCAACGCCAGTGGCCAGGTCGTGGGGTATGCGTCCACCACAGCGGGCGCCCAACATGCCTTCCGATACACCGACGGGGCAATGCAGGATCTTGGCACCCTGGGCGGCGCCTTTAGCTACGCCAACGGCATCAATTCCGCAGGCCAGGTGGTGGGTATTGCCGCCACCGCTACTGGCGCCCGCCATGCCTTCTTCTATACCGGCCCGCTGATGCAGGACCTAGGCACTTTGGGCGGCACCACCAGCGCAGCCTATGGTGTCAACGCCGCCGGGCAGGTGGTGGGCCAGGCCCAAACTGCCAAGAGTGCGCAGCATGCCTTCCTCTATAGCGGCGGCGTGATGCAGGACCTGGGCACGCTGGGTGGCTTGCACAGTGCTGCCAGCGCCATCAACGCCAGCGGCCAGGTGGTGGGTTATGCGGCCACCGCTGCAAACGCTGTACATGCCTTCGTTCGCAACGCCGACGCCTTGTTCGATCTCAACGCGTTCGCGCCTGCAGGCTGGATGCTGAACGACGCCACGGGCATCAATGCCTACGCCCAGATCAGCGGCTCCGGTGTTCGAAGTGGTTTCAGCGAAGCCTACCTGCTGACCCTGCACCCCGACTGGCAAGGCGGCAACGGCAACTGGAGCGACACCAGCCGCTGGAACTTTGCCGGCGTGGGCGCCTTCGGCATTGCGCCGGGTGCGCCGCATGACGTGCTCATCAACCCCGCCGGCAGCGCCACCGTGCAAGGCCCGGCCGACGCCACGGTGAAACACCTGACGGTGCAGGCTGCGGGCGGCCAGATCGCCACGCTCAACCTGGCCGGTGGCGCCATCTACGCGCAAAACGGCAGCACGCTGGGCAGCAATGGCACGCTGGCCGGCAGCGGGCGGTTGGCGGGTGACCTGCTCATACAAAACGGCGGCCGCGTGCTGGTGCGCGACTACGAAACCATGCAATTGGCCGGCACGGTGGAAAACATGGGCCGCATTGACGTGCAGGCCAACACCGGCCGCGCCGGGCTGGAAGTGGGCGGCCCGATCAGCAACTTCGGCAGCCTGAACCTGATGAATGCCGACCTGGCCGCCCGTGGCGGCATTGACAACTACAACCGCATCAGCATCGCCGGCAGCACCAGCCTCTACGGGCCGGTGCGCAACGGCGAGGGGAGCCTGGTCAACGTCTCTGGCATTGCCTCGCACGGCATGTTCTGGGACGACTTCACCAACGACGGCTCGTTCATCGTCACGGCAGGCTCCACCGCCACCTTCTTCGGCTGGGTGGGTGGCATTGGCAGCTTTGGCGGCGCCGGCACCAAGAACTTTGCCAACGGCTACGCGCCCGGCAACAGCGCGGCGCTGGTGGCGCTGGACGGCACGGTCAACTTCGAGGCCGGCGCACTGGCCATGGAACTGGGCGGCACGGTGCCGGGAAGTGGCCATGACAAGCTGGTGTTTGCCGGCGTTGTGGGCCTGCAGGGCGCGGACCTGCAGGTGCTGTGGCTCAGCGGCTGGGCCGGCCAGGCTGGCGACCGCTTTGACCTGTTTGACTGGAACGGTGGCGTCAGCGGCAGCTTTGCCAGCATCAGCCTGCCCACGCTGGCCACCGGCCTGGCCTGGGACCGCAGCCAGCTCTACACCAGCGGCGGTTTGAGCATCACCGCCGTGCCCGAGCCAGGCAGTTGGGCGCTGCTGGCCGCTGGCTTGGGCGTGGTGGGCGCGCTCGCACGCCGCCGCCGCCGGCGCCAGAATTGACGCCGATGTGCCACGACACCCGCGACCCTGCCTTGGCCCATGCAGCAAGGCAGCGGCAAGCGGGCTGCCGGGCACTGAGCGTGGGCCAACACAAGCTTTCAGTGCAGCCCCGGCGCCTGCGCGCGCAGGTAGCGCCACAGTGCGCGCAGGCCTTCAAAGCGGTGCACGGTGCCGCTGCGCAGCTCTTGCAGTTCCACGGTGAAGCGGCCCCCGTGCCAGCGCAGGCGCAGCAGGTAACTCGGCGACGGTGGATGCGGCCCCATGGCCGGCAATGTCGGCCGCAGGCGTCTACGCAGCGTCAATGGCCGGCCCGGGTGTGAACGTGGTGACCCCGGCGCAGGCCTCGCTGGTGCTGCT
Source organism: uncultured Rubrivivax sp. (assembly GCA_964620975.1). Classification (GTDB taxonomy): domain Bacteria; phylum Pseudomonadota; class Gammaproteobacteria; order Burkholderiales; family Burkholderiaceae_C; genus Rubrivivax. The sequence continues at coordinate 4,343 of CAZUKT010000190.1, forward strand.
GGCCGTGCCGCACCTGCTGCAGGGCGGCCAGCGGCACGACCTGCCCAGCAACGTGCCCGGCCACCTGCTGGCCTACCTGGCGCTGCGTGGCGACTGGGTCACGCGCGAGGCGCTGGCGGCGCTGTTCTGGCCCGAGCGCAGCGAGCCCGAGGCCCAGCACAACCTGCGTGTCAACCTGCACCGGTTGAAGAAGCTGCTCGACGGCTGGGGCCTGGCCGGCCAGTTGCACAGCGAAATGCGCCGCATGCGCGTGGCCCTGCCCTGCGACGTGCACACCCTGCGCCAGGCCGCCGGCCGTGGCGACGACGCCACCGTGCTGGCGTTGCACCAGCAGCCGCTGCTCAGCGGGCTGTCGCTTGGCGGCTTTGCGGCGGTGCAGGAGTGGCTGCTGATTGAACGTGCCGGTCTGCAAGACCTGGTGGACGTGGCCACGGCGCGCCAGGCCCAGCGTGCAGCGCCGCCTGCGTTGCCTGCGACGTCTGCGCCACCTGTGTCGTCCACGCCCTCAGCACCCCCCGCGCCCAGCCTGGCGCCGGCCCGCCTGGCGCACCCGCCCTGGGTGGGCCGCGCCGACACCCTGGCCGCGCTGGCCGGCAGCCCCGCCCCGCTGCTGGTGGTGGCTGGTGAGCCTGGCGTCGGCAAGAGCCGGTTGCTGGCGCAGGCCTGCCCTGGCGCCGTGTGGCTGGCCTGCCCGGCCGGCCGCAACCAGCAGCCGCTGGCCGCGCTGGCCGAGTACCTGCAAGACATGCAAGACAGCCTGCCGCAACTGCCGGGCTGGCCGGCCCTGGCGCTGGAACTGTCGGCCCTGGTGCCGGCGCTGGCGCCAGGCGTGCTGCCCGCGCCGCAAGGCGCTGCCGCGCTGCCGCGCCTGGTGCGTGCCGGGGCGCGGCTGCTGCGCCTGAGCGGCACCACGCTGGTGGTAGACGACTTGCAGTGGGCCGACCCAGCGCTGCTGGGCCTGCTGCACCAGTTGCTGGCCGAAGGCGGCGTGGCCGTGCGCGCCACGCTGCGACCGGGCGAAGCCACGGCCGACCTGCAAGACTGGCTCGCCGTCCACGGCGCGCAGATGCTGGCCCTGCCACCGGCCACCGTGCAGGAGCTGCGCGACCTGGTGGCCAGCCTCAGCGGCCGCAGGCTGGCCGACGGCCCGCAGCACTTTGCCGCCTGGCTGCACGGGCACTGCGGCGGCAACCTGTACTTTGCGCTGGAGATCCTGCGTGCGCTGTTTGACGCCGGGCGTCTGCACCAGGGTGAAGGCGGCTGGTCCAGTGAAATTGACGCCCTCACCGACGACTACGCCGAGCTGGCCCTGCCGCCACGTATCTGGGGTCTGGTCGACCGTCGCCTGCAGGCACTGCCAGCGGCCACGCGCCAGGTGCTCACGGCTGCGGCCGTGGCCGGCGACGCCCGCCACCCCGAGCTGCTGGCCGCCGCAACCGGCCTGCCGCCGCTGGCCGTGGCCGAAGCGCTGACGCAGGCGCAGGCCGCCGCCTGGCTGCGCCAGCGTGTGTTTGCCCACGACCTGGTGCGCGAGGCGCTGTTGCGCCGGCTGCCCGAAGCCACGGCGCAGGTGCTGCACGCGGCGCTGGCGCGCCACGGTGCCGGCGTGTTGCCGCCGCACCGGCTGGCCCTGCACGCCTTTGCTGCGGGCCAGGAGGCACAGGCCGTGGAGCACACCCTGGCCGCAGCGTTGCTGGACTGCCGGCGCGGCCTGCATGCCATGGCCGCCAACGCCCTGGGTGCCGCGCTGGACCGCTGCCCCACACCGGCGCAACGCGCCCGGCTGCAGGTGGGGCTGGCGCGCACGGCGCTGGAGCGGCTGGACTTTGACACCGCCACCGAGCGTGCCAGGGCGGCGCTGGGCTCGCTGCCCGAACCCGCCTGCCGCGTGCAGGCGCTGGTGCTGCTGGCCGATCTGGCACTTCAGCAGGGCCGGCTGGACGACGCACGCCAGTGGGCCGGCGACGCCGCCGTGATCGAGCCTGAAGAAGCGGCCGTGCTGATGGTGCAGGGGCGGCTGGCCTTCGAGGCCGGCGACTTTGACGGCAACATCGCGCCACTGCAAAAACTGCTGCCCCGGCAACGGCGAGAGTCGCCCAGCGAACACCTCGTGTCCACGCTAAGCAGCCTGGGCGCTGCGCACGACGCTGCCGGCCGCCCGGCGCTGGGCCTGCCCTTCCACGAAGAGGCCTTGGCCACCGCCCGGCTGCTGGGGGCGCGCCATTCCGAGGTAGATGCCACGCTCAACCTGCTGTGGACCCTGCCCGACCTGGGCAGGCACGAAGAAGCCATTGCGCTGGGCCGGCACGCGCTGACCTTGGGTGACTACGACGGCACCCCGTTCTTGATGAACAACCTGGCTTTTTTGTACTGGGACCTGGGCCGTCTGGACGAAGCCGAGCCGCTATACCGGCGCCTGGCCGAAGCCACCGACCCCAGCGTGCGCTGTTTTGCCTGGGCCAAGCTCATCACGCTGGCGGCCCGGCGCGGCTTGGCGGCCGATTGCCACGTCGCCATTGAACGCGGCCTGGCTGCGCTGGAGCACACGCAGGCCTACCGCGCCCACGCCGTGGTGGTGCTGGCCGTGCTGGAAGCGGGCAGCCCGGCGCAGGCGCAGCGCGCGCTGGCCTGGCTGCGCCCACAGCAGGCTCTGGACGCTGCGTTGCAGCGGCAACTGGATGCGGCACTGGCCGCGCCTGGGTCGGCAGGGTCTTGAGCCGCCCGCTGGTGCGTCGGGCGTGGCCGCCCGCTACCATGCCGCCATGAGCAACCGCCTGACCCAGATCGCCACCCGCACCGGAGACGACGGCAGCACCGGCCTGGGTGACGGCACCCGCGTGCCCAAGGACCACCTGCGGGTGCAGGCCATGGGCGACGTGGACGAACTCAATTCAGGCCTGGGTGTGCTGCTGGCCGAACCGCTGCCCCCCGACGTGCGCGAACTGCTGGTGGTGATCCAGCACGAGCTTTTCAACCTGGGCGGTGAGCTGTCGATCCCTGGTTTCGAGTTGCTCAAGGTGGGCGCCGTGCTGCGGCTGGACGAAGCGCTGGCGCACTACAACGAGAAGCTGCCCCGGCTGCAGGAATTCATCCTGCCCGCCGGCACCCGCAGTGCCGCGCTGGCGCACGTCAGCCGCACCGTGGCGCGCCGTGCCGAGCGTGCCGTGGTGGCGCTGGCGGTGGCCGACAAGGTGAACGACACGCCGCGCCATTACCTGAACCGGTTGAGCGACCTGTTGTTTGTGCTGGCACGCACGCTCAACCGCGCCAACCTCGACGGGCTGGGCGGTGACGACGTGTACTGGAAGAGCGAAAAGCTGGCCCGAGCCGGCGACTGAGCTGCCGGCCTGCTGCCCGCCGATTGCCGGCAGCCCGTTGCTGGTCGCCGCCTTCAAGCCGGCGCGGTATCAACCCGGTTGCAGCAGGCCCCGGGGATCAGTAGCTGATTGCGCCACCCGCCACGTCCACCTTCACCACCGGCCGGCCCAGCGCGGCAATGGTGGCCTGCGCAAAAGCCTGCGCCCAGGCTTCGTCAGCAAATTTGGCCGGCCCCACGGTGTTGGCCAGGGCCATGACCTTGTCGGCCGTCAGCACCTTGCCGCTGGCGCGCAGGGGTTCACATTCGTTGGCGATGAACTGCTCGTCCAGCCAGCGCCGGGCAAGGTCAGCGGCCATGGCGGGGGCATCGGCGTGCAGGGCAATTTCTAGCGGTTGGTCGGGCACGAACTGAACGATCACGGTCTGGCGCATGGTGGGGCTCTCCTGTGCTGTGCAGCATAAACGCCACCGTCGTGAATGTGCTGCGATCAAGATCAAGCTCGCGGCATTGCCTT
>CAZUKT010000191.1:0-8169 GCA_964620975.1 uncultured Rubrivivax sp.
CACCCCCTCGGAACTGCTGACTCCATGACTGAGTCCAATACTAATAGAGCACCGGTCTCCGAAACACCTGCGCCCGGAAATTCACCCCCACTTACTTTCAGTGCCACACGTCCTTTAGGAACTTGTTCCTCCCAAACTCCTGCGAGTTCTATGTCTGGGGTCGCTAGGATGACAAGCGTTGGCATGGAAAGGTTACTCGAAATATTGCACCCTGCCCGGGTTCAGATGGATCAACCGAAATAGTGGCGGCGAGATTGGTCAGAATGTCGCTACAAATGGCAAGCCCAAGCCCAAATCCCGAAGACTTAGTCGTCTGGAATGGCTGAAATAACTTCGGCCGAATCTCAGGCGAAATGCCAGGTCCACTGTCAGCTACACTCATCTCGATTCCCATAGGCAGATTCCTCGTTGCCACCTTGACCCAACGTTCAGCCTTATCACTATTCTCGACGGCCTGAATAGCGTTAAAGCATAAATTTATCATGACCTGCTTTGCAGCCGAGGCGTCCGTAAATGCCTTGTCTGGAAACGCGTTAAACTCGGTTATCAATTGCACCTGCCTGTGTGCGGCCTTTGCCATCACCGTCCGGCTGCGGGTGGAAGGCATGCTGGGCCTGGCGGTGGACTGGCAGCAGATGCTCATCGTCATGGCCATCGCGTCGCTGGCCGTGGGCAACCTGGCGGCCATTGCGCAGAGCAACCTCAAACGCATGCTCGCCTACTCCACCATCGCGCAAATGGGCTTTGTGCTGCTGGGCCTGGCGGCGGGTGTGGTTACCGGCAACACGCTCAGTGCAGGCAACGCCTACAGCTCGGCCATGTTCTACCTGGTGGCCTACGTGCTGACCACGCTGGGCACCTTCGGCCTGATCATGTACTTGTCGCGCCAGGGCTTTGAGTCCGAAGAAATCAACGACCTGGCCGGACTGGCCAAGCGCAGCCCCTGGGTGGCGGGCGTGATGACGGTGTTCATGTTCTCGCTGGCCGGTGTGCCGCCCATGGTGGGCTTTTTCGGCAAGCTGGCAGTCATCCAGGCACTGGTGTCTACCAACGTGCAGATGTACATGGTGCTGGCCGTGGTGGCGGTGCTGTTTTCACTGGTCGGCGCGTTCTACTACCTGCGTGTGGTCAAGGTCATGTGGTTTGACGAACCGCTGCACGCCGTGCAGCCCGACCGCAGCGTGGGCGTGACGGCGCTGCTGGCGGCCAACGGTGCGGCGGTGTTCCTGTTTGGCCCGTTCTCTGGCGGTCTGATGGCCATCTGCCGCGACGCCATCGTCAAGGCCCTGGCCAGCTGAACGCGCTGAACGCGCTGCACACGGCCGCCATGCCCAAGGCCGAGCAGGGCGTAGACGCCCACTTGCTTGAACACCGCACCGGCAGCACCACGCTGCTGAGCGGCGGCTTTCTTGAGGTGCGGCGTGACGACGTGCGCCTGCCCGATGGCAGCGCCGCCACACGTGAATACATCCAGCATGGCGGCGCGGTGGCCGTGGTGGCCTGGCTGGCCGATGGACGGCTGGTGCTGGTGCGTCAGTACCGCTACCCGCTTGGCAAGGTGCTGCTCGAACTGCCGGCCGGCAAACGCGATGCCGGTGAAACCACCATCGCTTGCGCGCAGCGCGAGCTGGCCGAAGAAACCGGCTACACCGCCGCCGAATGGGCCTATGCCGGTGCCATTCACAACGCGGCGGCCTACAGCACTGAAACGATCTGGTTGTGGTTTGCGCGTGGCCTGCAAGCCGGTGACAAGCGCCCCGACGAAGGTGAATTCGTCGAGACCGTGCTGCTGACCGAAGACGCGCTTGACACGCTGGACGCACAAGGCAGCTTGCCTGACGTGAAGACCCTGATCGGCCTGCGTTGGCTGCAGCAGTGCCGTGCCGGCCGCCGGCCGTGGCTGTGGCAGGCCGCTGATGCACACGATCCGTCGCACCTATGATGGCCGCACGATGAAAGTGCTTAATCTGCGCTGCGCCAACGGCCACGGCTTTGAAGGCTGGTTTGCATCCGACGACGACTACATGTCGCAAAACGGCCGTGGCCTCATTGAATGCCCGCTGTGCGCCGACAAGATCGTCAGCCGCATGCCAGCAGCGCCGCGCCTGAACCTGTCGGGTGCGCGTGAACCGGCGCCGCAATTGGCGCCATCAGGCCCGTCAAGCCCCCCAAGCGCGGCGCAGCCGGCTGACCTGCAAGCCGCGTGGCTGCAAACCGTGCGGCATGTGCTGGCCAACACCGAAGACGTGGGCGAGCGCTTTGCCGAAGAAGCGCGCCGCATGCACTACGGCGAAGAGCCTGCGCGTGGCATTCGGGGCCAGGCCACGCCGCATGAACGCGCGGCCTTGCAGGAGGAGGGCATAGAAACGCTCGCCATCCCCATGCCGCAGGCGTTGAAGGGGCCCGTGCAGTAGACGCCGCCGCCGCAGTGCGGTGGCGGCATCCAATCAGAGCATTCGCCCCGGGTTGAACACACATTGCGGGTCCAGCGCGGCCTTGATGCTGCGCATCAACTGCAGCGCCACCGGCGACTTGCGCAGCGCCAGCTCGTCGCGTTTGAGGGCCCCGATGCCGTGTTCGGCCGAGAACGAGCCGCCGTACTTGGCAACTTCATCAAAGACGATGGTGTTGACCGCATGCTCATGTTCGGCCAAGAAGCGCCTGCCGTCTGCACCCTGCGGCGCCTGCACGTTGTAGTGCAGGTTGCCGTCGCCCAGGTGGCCGAAATTCACCAGGCGCACGCCGGGGTAGGCGGCTTGCAGCGCGGCGTCGGTGCGCGCCACAAAGTCGGGAATCGCCGACACCGGCACCGAGATGTCGTGTTTGATGTTCAGGCCCTCTTCGGCCTGCGCCAGCGGAATGGATTCACGCACATGCCACAGGGCCTGTGACTGCGCCAGGCTCTCGGCCACCACCGCGTCGCTCACGCAACCCGCTTCCAGTGCCTCGCCCATCACGGCTTCAAAGCGGCTGTGCGCCTGGGCCTCGCCTTCGGTGTCGCTTTGCTCCAGCAACACCGTCCAGGGCACCCCCGGCAAGGGCGCGGGCAGAGCAGGGAAGTGCCTGGCCACCAGGTCCAGTGCAAAGCGGCCCATCACCTCAAAGCCCGTCAGAGCGGCGCCCAGGCGTTGCCGGGCCAGGCTGAGCAGGGCCACGCAATCGGCCAGCGAGCCACAAGCCGCCAGGGCCGTGGTGGTGGCGGCAGGCAAAGGCGCCAGCTTGATGGTGGCGGCGGTGATGATGCCCAGCGTGCCTTCGCTGCCCACAAAAAGGTCACGCAGGTCGTAGCCCGTGTTGTCCTTGCGCAGGCCCGAAAGGCCGTGCCACACATCGCCGCTGGCGGTGACCACTTCCAGCCCCAGGCACAGTTCACGTGCGTTGCCCCAGCGCAGCACCTGCGTGCCGCCGGCGTTGGTGGCCAGATTGCCGCCCAGGGTGCAGCTGCCTTCGGCTGCCAGGCTCAGTGGCAGCAGCAGGCCGGCGTCGTGTGCGGCTTGTTGCAGCGTCTGCAGCACGCAGCCCGCATCGGCGGTCAGCGTGAGGTTGGCCGCGTCGATCTGGCGGATGCGGTTCAGGCGCTGCAGGTTCAGCAGCACCTGTGTGCCGCTGGCGTCTGGCACACCCCCACCCACCAGGCCCGTGTTGCCACCTTGCGGCACCATGGCCACGCCGTGCGCCACGCAGGCCTTCACCACGGCGGCCACTTCGTCAGTGTTTCCGGGCCGCACCACGGCCAGCGCCTTGCCGTGCCAGCGGCGCCGCCAGTCCAGCTCAAAAGCACTCAGGTCGCCTTCGGTCAGCACATGGGCCGCGCCCACGGCGGCTTGTAGCTGCGCGATCAGGCTCATGCCGCGCCGCCTGCGGCCGCCGCGGCTGCTGCCGTGTCGGTTGGCCCGGCCGCAGCGCCCACCCGGCCCAGTGACTTGGCGTTTTTCAGCCGCCGCCGCACATACAGGGCGCTGGCCACAAACAGCAGCGCGCACAAGGCCACCTCCAAAAGCGCCAGGGTCTGCGACAGGCCCCTCTCGCTCCAGCCACGCACCACGCCTTCGGTGAAGTACACCCACACCAGCAGGCTCAGCCAGCGGTAGGTGTACATGCGGTGGCGCAGCAGGCCGGCCAGGCACAGCACCAGCGGCACCACCTTGATGGCCAGCGTGCCGCTGCCGGTGGGGGCCAGCCACAGTTCCCAGGCCAGGCCCAGCACGATGAGGCCGACCAGGCTTGCCAAGGCCAGGGCGCGCAGGCTGCGCACCATGCCGTCGGGCGTGTTGTGAATTTGCATGCTGGCATCATAGCCAGCATGACCATGACAACGCGCCCTTGGGGCGACCTGGGGGCGCGCGCCCGCGACCTGCTCACCACCCTGCGCGCCTGGCCCTGGTTTGACACCTTGCGCACACTGCGCCAGCGCTTCCGCGAAGACCGCCTGGGCCTCACCGCCGGCAGCCTGACCTTCACCACACTCATTGCGCTGGTGCCACTGGTGACGGTGATGCTGGCCGTGTTCACGGCCTTCCCCATGTTTGCGGGTTTTGAAGGCGCACTGGAAAAGTACTTTCTGCAAAACCTGGTGCCCGACAACATTGCCAAGCCGGTGCTGCGCTCGCTGACGCAGTTTGCCGGCAAGGCACGCAGCATGGGCACGGCCGGCTTGCTGCTGCTGGTGGCCACGGCGCTGGCCATGGTGCTGACCATAGACCGCACGCTCAACGCCATCTGGCGTGTGCGCAAGGCGCGCCCGCTGGGCCAGCGTGTGCTGGTGTACTGGGCAGCGCTCACGCTGGGGCCCTTGGCGCTGGGCGTGAGCCTGACGCTGACGAGCTACGCCGTGTCGGCGTCCAAGGGTCTGGTGAGTGCCTTGCCTGGCGGTGTGGGCCTGGTGCTGGAAGTCATGCAGTTTGCGCTGCTGGCGGCCGCCACGGCGGGGCTCTTTCACTACGTGCCCAACACCAGCGTGCGCTGGCGCCATGCCTGGGCGGGTGGCGTTTTTGTGGCGCTGGCCTTTGAGCTGGCCAAGAAGTCCCTGGCCTGGTACGTGGACTCGGTGCCCACCTATTCCACCGTGTACGGCGCGCTGGCCACCTTGCCGATACTGCTGCTCTGGATCTACCTGGGTTGGGTCATCATGCTGCTGGGCGCGGTGATTGCGGCCTATGCGCCCAGCTTGCAAATGCGTGTGGTGGGCCGGCCGCACACACCGGGCTTCCGCTTTGAGCTGGCCATGATCGTGCTGAAGCAGTTGCACACGGCACGCAGCAGCGCTGGGCACGGCCTGTCGTTGGCCGCCCTGGCCGAGGGCCTGCGTGCCGACCCGCTGCAACTGGAGCCGGCGGTGGAACTGCTGTGTGAACTGGACTGGGTGTCGCGCCTGGACGAAGCCGGCAATGCCCGGCTGGTGCTGCTGTGCGACGTGGTAAACACGCCGCTCAAGCCGCTGCTTGACCGCACGCTGTTGGCGCCCGGCCCGGCCTCTGCGGCCTTCAGGCAGCACACGGGGCTGGACCGCATGAGCCTGGCGCAGGCCTTGGCCACATAACGGTTTTAGTGTGCGGATCCAGTCTTGCCGACGTCAGGGCGTTGTGGCCTGGCGCAATTGCGTGGCGCCAGGCTGCGGCACCGAGCGCCGCAGCACGTCTTCAGCCAGCCATACCGCCGCGCGGCGTGTGCGTTCAGCCACCACGGGCAGGGGCAGTTGCTGGTCGTCGTCGTTGAAGACTTCAAAGCTGCAGTCGCCCCGATAACTCAGGCGGTTTGGCGCCACCACCAGGCGGGCCAGTTCTTCGCTGTGCACGCCTTCACCGGGGAAAACGCAGGGGACGACGCCCCTTGGTGGTGTGGATGTGATGGTGTGGTTGCCGGCGCCCGTGCGGGGCGTGCCGCGCCGTGCGCAGGCCCGCCGCTCAGGCCTTGATCGCGCCGGTGCAATCGGCCATGCCCTTCAGCGCCACAAACTGCGCAGTGCCTGCAGCACCGGGTCGGGGCTTTCCTGCATCAAGAAGTGCCCGGCCGGCACGGTGTGCAGCGTGGCCTTCAACAACTGCGCCACATCGCGTGCGCCTTTGGGCAGGGTCATCTGGTCCAACTGCCCCAGCACCAGGCCGGCGGGGCACTGCACCAAGGCGGCGGCCTGCAGGCCGGTCACATAGGCGTTGCAGGCGCTGAAGTCGGTGTGGAAGAGCCGTGTGTCGCCCTGCGCCCGCATCACCTGGTGCATCAGGCCGCTGGCCGCACCGCGCAGCCACACACCCGGGCCGGGGTAGGACGGTTTGGCCGCGAGGGTGGAAAACGAGAACGTCACCACACGGGCAATGGCGGCCGAGACATCGACAAGCGACAAGTCCAGCAGCGCCTGCGGCACCGGCATGGGCACACAGGTGCCCAGCATGGCCAGGTGCGTGGCACGCGCGGGGGCCTGCGCGGCGGCCTCCAGCGCCACCAAAGAACCCAGGCTGTGCCCGGCCAATGCGGCGCGCTGCACGCCGGCGGCCGTCATCAATGCCAGCACCCAGGCGGCCATGTCTTGCACGGTGGCGAGCGCCGGGCCTGCACTGCGTTTGTGGCCCGGCAGGTCTACGGCCAGCACACCGTGGCCGTGGTGCGCAAACCAGCGTGCCAGCAGTGTCCACACGCTGTGGTCGTTGATGGCGCCGTGGATGAACACCACGCAGGGCAGGGTGGGGTCGAAGGGTTTGCCGCCCGTGTAGGCGTAGGCCTCGCAGCCATTGACGGTGAGTTTCATGCAACGGTGCTTTCAGGGGCAGAGGGCGCGGTGGCCCGCACCCAGGCGTACAGGCCCGTGTCGCGCGGCGGGCCGCCCAGGTTGGGGCGCAGCGTGGCTTGGCGCATCACGCCTTCAAGCTGCAGGCCCAGCTTGCGCAGCACGGCAGCACTTTGTGTGTTGGCGTGGTCGGTGGTGGCCCAGACCCGCACGATGGAAGGCTGCCGCTGCAGCCAGCCCAGCAAAAGGCCGGCGGCTTCGGTGGCCAGGCCCTGGCCCCAATGTGCGCGGGCCAGGAAGTAGCCAAAGTCGGCCGTGTGGCCAGCGGGCCGGCAGGCCACGCAGCCCAGGGCCAGGGCGTCGGCCTTGCGCTCGACCATCCAGTGCCACTCTTGCCCGCTGTGCCAGCGCAATGCGCAGCTTTGCAGGTAGGCCTGGGTCTCGGCCAGGCGGCGCGGCGCGGGCCAGTCCATGTAGCGCATCACCTCCGCGTCGCTGGCCATGGCAAAAGTGGCTTCGGCATCGCCCGGCGTGGAGCGCCGCAGCCGCAACCGCACGCCTTCAATCACCACGGGGGCTTGCAGCACCATGGTCTAAGGCTGCCTTCTCGGCCAGCTTGAAGGCACGCTTCAAGTCGTCGATCAGGTCGTCGGCGTCTTCAAGGCCGATGCTCAGCCGGATGGTGCCAGGGCTGATGCCGGCCGCCGCCAGCGCGGCGTCGTCCATGCGGAAGTGGGTGGTGCTGGCGGGGTGGATGACGAGGCTGCGGCAGTCGCCCACATTGGCCAGGTGGCTGAAGATCTTCAGCGCTTCAATGAAGGTCTGCCCCTGGCGGCGCGAGCCTTTCAGGTCAAAGCTGAAGACCGCACCGCAGCCGCGTGGCAGCAGCTTCTTGGCCAGGGCGTGGCTGGGATGCTCGGGCAGCTCGGGGTAGCCCACACGCGCCACCATGCCGTGCGCGGCCAGGAAAGCCACCACCTTGCGTGTGTTGTCCACATGGCGCGCCATGCGCAGCGGCAGTGTTTCAATGCCCTGCAGGATGAGCCAGGCGGTGTGCGGGCTCATGCAGGCGCCAAAGTCGCGCAGGCCTTCGCGGCGCGCGCGCAGCAAGAAGGCGCCGTCGGTGCTTTCTTCACTGAACACCATGCCATGGAAGCCGGCATAGGGCTGGTTCAGTTCGGGGAAACGCGGCGACAGCGCCCAGTCAAAACGCCCGCTGTCCACCAGCACACCGCCCACCACGGTGCCGTGGCCGCACAAGAACTTGGTGGCGCTGTGCATCACGATGTCAGCGCCATGCACAAAGGGCTGCATCAGCCAGGGCGTGGTGAAGGTGCTGTCCACCATCAGCGGCAGGCCGGCGTCGTGTGCGATGGCGGACACGGTGGGGATGTCCAGCACGTCCAGGCCGGGGTTGCCCAGGGTTTCGCCAAACAGCAGCTTGGTGC
>CAZUKT010000192.1:0-8161 GCA_964620975.1 uncultured Rubrivivax sp.
TGAAAAGGCCCTTGCCGGGCGTGCCGGCAAGGGCCTGGGTCTTGCGGCGGCCCGTCCGGGCCTTGTGTCCGGCCTCAGAACTTGTAGTTCAGGCCGACTTGGTAGTACTTGCCGTCTTTCTTGTTTTCGATTTCGTTGGTCACGTCGTCGCGATAACGAATGAACGGCGTGTTGCCCGAGTTGCTGATCTCGGCGCGCAGCGCCAAGCCCTTGAGGAAGCCGCTCTGGAACTCGTAGCCGATCTGCGCGTCGGTGATGGTCTCGCCCTTGATGTAGGTGAGCTTGCGGTCACCCACGCCGTCGGTCACTTCACCCACAAAGTCAGAACGTGCGCGTGCGGCCACCCGCACCGAGAAGCCCCACTTCTCGAAGTAGGCCGCCACGCTGCTGGCCGTCTTGGACAAGCCCGGCAGCGGGATGTTGCCGGTGTTCACGCCGTCAGTGGCCAGGCCAGAAGTGGCCAGCGACAGTGAACTCGTGGTGCTGGAATAGCTGGCAAACACACCAAACCCGTCCAGGAATGACGCCGCCATGTTCAAGGGGAAGTTGGCAGACAACTCGATGCCCGAAATGCGGCCACCCGAGCCGTTGATGGGCTGCTTGAATTCACCCACGGTGTTGAACCCAGGCGGGATCACGGTGCTGGGCGTGACGTAGCGGCGGAAGTCGTACCTCGGGTTCACCACTTCGACGATGTAGGTGCTCAGGTCTTTGTAGAAACCCGCCACGCCCACATAGGCCTTGGTGCCGAAGTACTTCTCGTACGACAGGTCCACCGCGTTGGCGCGGAAAGGCTTCAGCTCAGGGTTGCCGCCGCCGCCGGTGAGGATGCCCTTGGTGGCGTCGTAGTTGAACGAGCTGCTGGCGCGCAGGTCGTCCACCTTCGGGCGCGCCATGACACGGGCCATGGCAAAGCGCAGCACACCGGCGTCGCCGAAGTTGGTGGACAGGTTCAGGCTGGGCAGCAGATCGGTGTAGGTGGCGCCGCCGGTGATGGTGGCTGCCGGGCAGGTCTGGTCGTTGGCGCAGGTGGTGCGGTCCACGTTGTAGGCCCTGGACTTCTGGTCAGTGGCCACCAGTTGCAGGCCGATGTTGCCGCGCACGGCCAGGCCGAACAATTCACTGTCGATGTCGCCCTTGGCGAAGGCGGTGGTCACCTTCTCGTTGGTGGTCCAGTCCTTGTTGTAGATGTCCGGGTGCAGCTTGCGCGCCACGCCGTAGATGGACCCGATGGACGTGGACGAGTCAAAGCTGGCCACTGACACCGTGCCGCCCGGTGTGGGGATGCTGGTGGTGCCGCTGCCAGGCATGGTGGCCGAAGCCAGTGCGCCTGCGGGTATGACGAGGCGGCCTTCAGTGAAGCTGCGTGTCTTCTCGCGGTCAGACACATGGAAGCCGCCTTCCACGGCCACCACCGGGCCCAGGCTCAAGTCGCGCTTGGCGCTCAGGCGCACGCCGGTCAGGTCGTCGTCCACCTTGTAGATCTTGGAGTAACCCGCCTGCGGCGAGCCCACGCCACCACCCCAGCCTTGCACGTCGGTCAGCTTGACGATGCTGCGGTCGGTGTAGTTCAGCCCCGAGGTGAACTTGCCAGCGTTGGTGAACTGCACGGAATCAAGCGCCGCTGTGCCCAGCGCGGCTTGCGCCGTGCCCGCCGTGGTTTCAATGACGCCGCCGTCGCGCTTGGACCTGGAATTGGACAGGTCGGCGTTGATGCTCCACTTGTCGCCGAGCTTGAACTTGTTGTTCCAGCCCACCGAGCGGATCTTGTCCTTTTCCGACGTGGAGTCGTTGCGCACCACGGCGCGCACGTTGTTGAACGTGCCGGCGGTGACGTTGGTGCCGTTCAAGGTGGCTGCGGTCAGCACGCCACCGGAGTCATAGTCGCCTGGCGCGCCGTTCCAGCTGTCATTGAGCGGGGCCTGGAAGCCGGTGTTGGTCTTGACCTTGTCAAAGGTGGACACAAACACGTCCAGCGTGCTGGTGAAGCTCTTGTTGGGCCTGAACTGCAGGGTGACCGAAGCGCCATCGCGCTTGCGCGATTCCTGGTCGGCCCAGGCGTTGAAGCCGTTGTAGGGCACGTTGAGGTCAGCACCGGTACCGTTGAGCTTGGCGGTGCCACCACCCCAGCCTTCAAAGCGCGATGTCACGCCACCGGTTTCGTCCAGGCGGGCAAAACCCACGGCCACACCGATGGTGCGGTCGGCGAACTGGTCCACGTAAAGGATGCTGAAGCGGTCGCCGTCGCCTTCGGTGCCCTTGGTGCCCACGTTGAGCTTGTTCTTGCGGTAGGCCAGCGCCACGGTGCGCTTGCCAAAGTCAAGCGGCCGCACGGTCTGCATGTCTACCGTGCCCGACAGGCCCTGGCCCGTCAACGCGCCATCGGGTGTCTTGTAGATCACCAGGCCGCTCAGCAGCTCGGCCGGGTACTGGTCGAATTCGGCGCTGCGGCTGTCGCCGGTGCTGGCTTGTTCGCGGCCGTTGAGCAGCGAGGTGCTGAAGTCAGGCGCCATGCCGCGGATGCTGATCTGCTGGGCACGGCCTGCCGTGCGCTGCGCGGCCACACCAGGCAGACGGGCCACCGACTCAGCGATGCTGGTGTCGGGCAGCTTGCCCAGGTCTTCAGAAGAGATGGCTTCGACGATGGAGTCGGCGTTCTTCTTGACGCTGATGGCGCTTTCAATGCCGCGCCGGATGCCGGTGATGGTGACGGTTTCGGTCACGCCGGCCTGTTGGGCCACGGCGACGCCGGAAGTGCACAGCAGCACGGCCACGGCGGCAGCCACGGGCGTGGCCTGCAGCAGGGTGCGCGAGCGGCTGCGCGCGGGTTGGATACGGTTCATGGAATGTGTCTCCTGAGACTCACGGTGACCAGACTTCCGCCTGTATCAGCACGTTGGCCAACACCGGTCGGGCGTAGAAAAATTGTTCTGCGGACGGCACTGTGTACCAAAACTAGATATTTCGGATACCTGCGAAAACCCTAGATCGGTGCGTTTGGATGCCCCTTTCGTGGTCCTTACAAGGCCGCTCCCAGGTGCTGTTTACCCAGGTGAGGCGAGGGTCTTGCACCGAGTTGGCGCCTGGGTTGGCGTGCTTTGGCTGCGTTTGTAGCCAAACTACAACCGCCCAAAAAACAACAAAGCCGGGTCTGGCGGCCCCCGTCGGGCCGGCCCAAGCCGCCCGACTGCCGGGGTGGCGGCCTAAACTGCCGGCCGCATGAGACACCATCTGCTCGCTGTTTTTGCCTGCTTGGCCCCTCTCGCCCATCTGGCCGTGTGGGGCGCCCTGGCCGGCACGGCGGTGGCCGCCGGGCCGGCACCGCGCTTGAAACTGCACGTGGCTTCGCCCGACTGGCGCGACCAGATCATCTATTTCGCCGTCACCGACCGTTTTGCCGACGGCGACGCCAGCAACAACAACCAGGGCGCGGGCGAGTTCAAGGCTGGCGAACGCAGCCGCTACAACGGCGGTGACCTGCGTGGCCTGGCGCAGCGTCTGGACTACATGCGCGGACTGGGCGCCACGGCCTTGTGGATCACCCCGCCGGTGGCCAACCAGTGGGTGGACCCGGCGGGCAACTACACCGGGTATCACGGCTACTGGGCCGAGAATTTTGCGCAGGTCGACAAACACCTGGGCACGCTGGCCGACTACCAGGCGCTGTCGCACGCGTTGCACTCGCGGGGCATGTTTCTGGTGCAGGACATCGTGGTCAACCACACCGGCAACTACTTCACCTACCGCAACCGCTGGCGGGCTGACGACCCCGCGCACGGCTTTGAGCCGCATGACCTGACAAGCCCGGTGCCACGCCCGAGCCAGAGCCCGTTTGACCGCAACGACGCACGCGACCCGGCGCAGCGGGCGCAGGCCATCTACCACTGGACGCCAGACGTGGTGGACTACACCGACACGCAGCAAGAGCGGTACTTCCAGATGTCGGGCCTGGACGACCTGAACACCGAAAACGCCACCGTGCGCCGCGCGCTGCGCCAGAGCTACGGGCACTGGATTCGTGAAGTGGGCGTGGACGCGTTTCGCATCGACACGGCGTTTTATGTGCCGCCCGACTACTTTGCCGATTTCCTGTCAGCGCCGGACGCGGCCGCGCCTGGGGTGCTGAAGGTGGCCAGGGCCACCGGCCGGCGGCAGTTTCATGTCTTCGGCGAAGGTTTTGGCATCGACAGGCCCTTTGAGGACAAGCAGGCCCGCAAGATCGACAGCTACATGACGGGCAGCCAGGGCCAGACGCTGCTGCCGGGCATGCTGAACTTTCCGCTCTATGGCGCGCTGGGCGATGTGTTTGCGCGTGGCAGGCCGCCGGCCGAACTGGGCCACCGCATCACGCAGACCATGAAGTTGCATGCGCGGCCGCATCTCATGCCCAACTTCGTGGACAACCACGACGTGGACCGTTTCCTGGCCGGCGGCAGCGTTGGCGGCCTGCGCCAGGCCCTCTTGGCCATGCTGACGCTGCCGGGCATCCCGGTCATCTACTACGGCACCGAACAAGGTTTCACCCAGCAACGTGCGGCCATGTTTGCGGCTGGCTGGGGTTCTGGTGGGCGGGACCACTTCGACACCACCGCTGCGCTTTACCAGGACATTGCCGCGATGAGCGCGCTGCGCAAGTCGCACCGCGTGTTCAGCCGGGGCCGGCCGCAGGTGCTGCGCGCCAATGCCGCGCAGCCCGGCGCGCTGGCCTGGAAGATGGTGCACGGCCGCGCCATGGCGCTGGTGGTGATGAATACGGCCGAGCACGAGGTGCTGCTGGACAACCTGGCCACAGGCCTGCCCGCCGGCACGCGGCTGCAGGGCTTGTATGGCCTGCAGGGCATGCCGGCGGCTGTGGTGGTGGGCAAGGGCGGGTTTGTCACGCTGCGGCTGCCGGCCCGCAGCGGGCAGGTGTGGCAGCCCGCAGGGCGGGCGGCCTTGGGCAGCGTCGGGGCGGCCATCTCTTTGCAGCCCATGCTTGAAGACCAAGTGAGTGGTGACTTCGTTGTTTCAGGCACGGCGCCTGCCGGCAGCCGCGTGCAGGTGGTGGTGGACGGCGACCTGGCCACGGCCGCCGCCACTGTGCCCGACGCGGCCGGCCGCTGGCAGGCCACGGTGGACACGTCGCGCATGGTGGACGCTGATGTGGCGCACACGGTCACGGCCTGGGCGCAAGGTGCGGCCGCCGCACCGGCCCAGGTCTTCCGCGTGGCACGTGCCTGGCAGACCGTGGTTGACGTGGCCGACGCCGCCGGCGACGACGCGGGTGCCAGCGGGCGCTACGTCTACCCGTCCGACCCCGGTTGGGCCGGCAAACACCTGATGGATGTGCGGCGCGTGCAGGTGGCCACGGCGGGCGGTGCACTGCGGCTGGATGTGGGTTTGGCGCAGATCAGCACCACCTGGAACCCTGCCAATGGCTTTGACCACGTGGCCTTGACGGTCTATATCCAACTGCCCGGCCGCGACGACGGCGCCACCGTGATGCCGCTGCAGCAAGGCACGCTGCCCGAAGGCATGCGCTGGCACCTGCGGTTGCGCGTGCATGGCTGGTCCAACGCGCTCTTTGGCCCGCAAGGCGCCAGCACCAGCCACGAAGGCACGCCGCTCACCCCTGGGGCTGCGGTTCGTGCCGATGTAGCCACCGGCACCATCAGCCTGACGCTGCCGGCCGCAGCGCTGGGCCGGCTGCCCGGCCTGAGCGGCGCCAAGATCTACGTGACCACTTGGGACTACGACGGCGGCTACCGCCCGTTGGCCCCGGACGCGCAGCCGTTTGGCATGGGTGGCGGTGCCGCAGACGAGCCCAAGGTCATGGACGCCAGCCCGGTAATCGTGTTGCCCTGAGTGTGATGGCCAGGCCACAGCAGACCCGGCGCTGAAACAACGAAGCCCTCGCGAGCGAGGGCTTCGGGCATGCGGACAACGCTGCTTCAGGCGGCGCTGAGCCAGGCAGCGGTATCAAACGCGCTGCTCATCAGTGGCATGTTCATGCCGAAATTGGGGTTGGTGCCGTTCTTGGGCACAACCTTGACTGCCGGCTTGGCCGGAACTGCAGTCGCCTGGGCCACCTCAGTAGCCCGCTCCCATGACCCGTTATCTTGGGAGCGGGCTACTGAAAAGAATAGAAGCACCTGAAGGGTATTCGTCGTTCGCCCCAGTATTCGGCGGCGTCGCGGAACACCTCCAGCAACTGCTCACGCGCTTCGCGGTCAAAACGCGGGTTGTCGGGCAACTGTTCAAGCACCACCACAAAGCCGGGCTGCTGGCCGGCCTTGTGCACAAGGTCGGTCATGCAGTCGTACAGCGCGTCCAGGTTCTTGCCAAAGTGCGCCGGAAACGTAAACGCTGCCGCGATGCCGTCGAGCACGTCCTGCTTGGACTGGGCGCTTGATAGATTGGCGTACAGGAAATGCTGCCCGGCGGACTCTGCAGCCTGCATGAGGTCATCAACCCGGTAGGCTCGAATGGCCTGCACGAGGTTGGGGCGGATGGTCTGCAACTCCATGGTCGCGATCCTCCTTGCGTAGCGTGGGGAAACAAGAATTTCGGTGCCGGCGTTCACGGGTGCGCTCACGGTTGAATACGGCGAAAGCTCGCGTAATGGTCGTCGGAATAAAAACAGGCAGCTGGTTCAGTGGGTGGCTTGCCGCCGCAAACCATGCGGCGAGCGCCTCTGTTCCTGGAGCCCGGGGTCTTGACGGTGTATTCCCGGTAGTACCCGCGTGCTTGGGGTGCCAGAAGGCGCTCGCGGTTCCCGAAAACTGTGCCGTCCTTTGAAAAAGGAAATGGCCCACCTTTCAGGATCAGCCGGTGTGTGGTGCGTGCCTCGGCCGGCAATGCGGCCAAGGCCACCACGGCAGACGGATCGTCTGCATTGCGGGCTTGCGCCGCCATGCCGGCCCACAAGCAGGGTGCCACCGCCAAGGCCAGCCCCCATTTGCGCAATGCCCGCCGGAACCCCACTCCCGAGGCGCCCGACGCAGCAGATCCGGTCCAATACACGGGTTAACCCTGAAAAATGAATCGTCGATGCTACCGTAACCCCCCTAAAAACTCAAGTTCCCTGCCTATTCACCCCGGCAGGTGAGAGTTTCGGAGCAGTTGGCACCAGATTGGTGTGTGTGGCGTTGACGGCGTGGGCCGTGCAGATGATGTGAATTAGTGCGCGGCCAGACGGTTTTGAGGTGTCTGGCGCCCGACTTGCCTGCCGCGTGAGCCTTCAGTGCTGGCAGCCTTGCGTATGCAGAGGTAGCCGCCACACCCTTACCCCAAACAGACAACCCGGGGCACGAACAGTTCGCGTTGGGGCTACGGCGCTGCACCAAGCAGTGCCTGCACTTGTGAGTTCTTTCCCCACCACGTGAGCTGTTGGCTCCAACTTCCTTTCGGAGATTCCCATGAAGACCAAGTCCATCCAATTGATCCTGTGCGGCGCCCTGGCCCTGTCCGGTGGTTTTGCCTCGGCCAGTGACGAAAAGGCCATGTCGCCGGCTGTCGTTGAACAACTGAACATCGTCAACAAGCTCATCGCCCTGGGCGACGCACGCCAGGACCCGCTGCTGTTGCTGGCCGCCGCCAGCATGCAAAAGAGCATGGGTGTGGACGGCACCACAACGCCCGCCAAGAGCACCGCACCTGACGACGTGATCAGCCGCGCCAAGGCCTTGGCCGGCAACCGCAAAGACCTGGTCGGCATTGCCGATGAATTGACCGCCACCAAGAGCAAGGCGGCTTCGTGGCGCATTGACGCCGTGACGGGCCGTTCGACCTACCGCTACTGATCCGCTGCCGCTTCGGCGGCCTGCTCAGGGGCGGGCCAGTGCGTCAAAGAGGAAAGCCCGCTTGAAGCGGGCTTTTTGCTGGGTGCGGGGTCTTCCGGCCTCGCCTTGCAGGCCGCGCTGAGCACGCGAGACGTGCTCAACTCTTCGGCAGGCGCAAGTCAGGCCGCAGGGCCTGACTTTCGTCCGGCCTCAGCATCTGCCACGGTGAGGGCGGTCATGTTGACGATGCGCCTTACCGTGGCCGACGGCGTGAGGATGTGCACGGGCTTGTTGGCCCCCAGCAGCACCGGGCCGATGGCAATGCCGCCGCCAGACGCGGTCTTGAGCAGGTTGTAGGCGATGTTGGCGGCGTCGATGCTGGGCAGCACCAGCAGGTTGGC
>CAZUKT010000193.1:0-8150 GCA_964620975.1 uncultured Rubrivivax sp.
GGATATTGGGTTTTTCCGCGTTGCAGCCGAGGGAGATAGAAGATGCGGTAGCAGCATTGAGTAAGTTGAAGCTGCCAAAGGGGGCTTCCAAATAGCGGACATTCCTGATGGTCGGTTCCCCAGCTGCACTGCGGCCATAGAACCAAAAGCCGCGACCGTCTCTTGAGGGTCGGGTCTTGCCACTCGCTAGCTTGACCGGCCTTCCGCGAAGTTGCCGTTCCCTGCAATCCGGGCCATTTGCACCAACTCGCGTATTTCTGTTGCGGGACTGTGTCGAGAGTTGCCGTGGCCTCGGCACCCTGCTTCCGCACCTCGCTACAGCTGTCGCTGCCGCGTCAGCGGCGGGTTGCGCGCAAAGTAGCGCCGGATGCCGCTGGCCAGTGCCTCCACCAGTTGCGCACGGTAGGCCGGGTCACGCAGTTGCGCTTCTTCTTCAGGGTTGGAGATGAAGGCCGTCTCCACCAGGATGCTGGGCACGTCCGGTGCCTTGAGCACCGCGAACCCGGCTTGTTCCACCTGCCGCTTGTGCAACCTGCCCACGCGGCCCATGCGGGCCAGCACCTCGTTGCCCAGCTTCAGGCTGTCCTTGATCTGTGCAGCCGTGCTCATGTCGAGCATGGCTTGCAGCAATTGCGGGTCACGCACGCTGGCCACGTTGACGCCGCCCACGTCGTCGGCGGCGTTTTCACGTGCCGCCATCCAGCGTGCGGCGGCGCTGCTGGCGCCTTTGGTGGACAGCGCAAAGACGCTGGCACCGCGGGCTTCGGGCCGCATGAAGGCATCGGCGTGCAGGCTCACAAACAGGTCGGCCTGCACACGCCGGGCCTTGCGCACACGCTCGTGCAGGGGCACAAAGAAGTCGGCGTCACGCGTCAGCATCACGCGCATGCCCGGCACGGCGTTGAGCTTGTCGCGCAACTGCAGCGCCAGTGCCAGCACCACGTCTTTTTCGCGCAGGCCCGTGGGGCCGATGGCGCCCGGGTCTTCGCCGCCGTGGCCGGGGTCCAGCGCCACGATGGTGAGGCGGTCTACGCGCTGCCGTTCGGCCGCTGTGGGCGGGGCGGGTGGGGGTGTTGGTGCGGGCGTTTGTTGTGGGCCCGACGCGGCAGCGGATGCAGGCGCAGGCAAGGCTGCCGGCGCCACCGCCTGCGGCGTGGGGGATGCCGCGGCCTGCGCACTTGGCGGCCCGCCACCGACGGTGGCAGGGGTTGCTGCAGGGCCCGGCAGGGCAGGCTTGTCGATGCGTGAAATGAGTTCACCCAGCGCGTCGTCCACGGCCTGCACCGCACGCTGCTCGGCGGCTTCCTTGTCGCGGATCAGCGCCAGCAGCGGGTCGGCCTCTTGGGTGGGAAAAAGGTCAAACACCAGGCGGTGGCGGTAGGCGCCTACCGGCGCCAAGGTGAACTGCTCGGGCCGTATGGGCTGCTTCAAGTCCAGCACCAGGCGCACCACACGCGGCAGGTACTGGCCCACACGCACGCCGGCAATGTAGGGGTCACCCGGCCGCACCTTGCCCACCAGATCGCGCAGCGCGGCGTTCAATTCGAGCCCGCTCAGGTCTACCACCAGGCGGTGGGGCGCGCTGGTCAGCAAGTGGGTGGCGGCCAGGGGCTGGTCAGATTCGATGGTGACGCGTGTGTAATCTTTGGCGGGCCACACACGCACGGCCACGATGGTGGGCGTGCTGGCGTTGTTGGCCACGGCAGCGGCGCGGACCAGCGGCGCGGTGCTGACCAGCAGCGCCAGGTGGCCCATGCGACGCAGCGCCTGGCGGCGCGCAAAGGGGTGGGGCGCTTGTTTCATGCGCCCAACATGCCCGTTAGCAGGGTCTGGCCCAGGGGCGTGCCGGCTTCGGCGCGCACCTGGCGCGTGTCGTCAAGCTGTGGCTCGATGTGCAGCCGCAGGTCGGCCGGCGGCAACACGGCGTGGGCGTTTTCTGGCCACTCGGCCAGCTTCAGGCCGCGTGCGGCAAAGTGGTCTCTGAAACCCGCGTCTTCCCATTCGCGCGGGTCGGTGAAGCGGTAGAAGTCAAAGTGCCAGATGTCCAGCGCGGGCCCGTTGCCCTGCAGCGTGTAGGGCTCCACCACCGCATAGGTGGGGCTCTTGATGCGGCCCTGCACACCCAGCGCACGCAGCAGGTGGCGCACAAAAGTGGTCTTGCCTGCGCCCAGCGGGCCGTGCAGTTCAACAAACGCATTGCGCAGGCCGTGTTGCTGGGCCAGCGCGCCGGCAAACGCCGCGCAGGCAGCCTCGGTAGGCCAGGTGAAGTGGCGGCTTTCTAGAATGGCGGCATGCCGGGAACGATTCACTTCAGCGGGCAGCCGCTGGTGCAGCGGCTGCGGGGGTGGGCACGTGAGCTTGGATTCTCACAGATCGGCATCAGCGGCATTGATTTGGCCAGCGCCGAGCCCGGCCTGCGTGCGTGGCTGGACGCGGGCTTCCACGGCAGCATGGGTTACATGGCCGCGCACGGCCTCAAGCGTGCGCGGCCGGCCGATCTTGTGCCCGGCACCGTGTGCGTGGTCAGTGCACGCATGGACTACCTGCCCACCGCGCGCACTGCGGCCTGGGTGGGCCAGGAAGAAGCCGCCTTGCACGACCCGCTGCGTGCGGTGGTGTCGGTGTACGCCAGGGGGCGCGACTATCACAAGGTGATGCGCCAGCGCCTGCAGCGCCTGGCCGATCAACTGGCCGCCGAAGCGGGCCCGCTGGGCCACCGCGTGTTCACCGACTCGGCCCCGGTGCTTGAAGTGGAACTGGCCACCCGCGCTGGCCTGGCCTGGCGCGGCAAGCACACGCTGGCGCTGTCCCGCGAGGCGGGCTCGATGTTTTTCCTGGGCGAGATTTTTGTGGACCTTGCGCTGCCCGTTGATGCGCCAACAACCGAACATTGCGGCACCTGCAGCGCCTGCATCAGCGTGTGCCCCACACAGGCCATCGTGGCGCCTTACCGGCTGGACGCAAGGCGCTGCATCAGCTACCTGACCATTGAACACGACGGCGCCATTGACGTGGCGCTGCGCCCGCTCATGGGCAACCGCATCGTTGGCTGCGACGACTGCCAATTGGCCTGCCCCTGGAACAAGTACGCGCAGCGCGCCACGCTGCCCGACTTTGACGAACGACACGGCCTGGGAAGCGCCACGCTGCTGCAGTTGTGGGCCTGGACCGAAGCCCAATTCATGCAGCGCACCGAAGGCAGTGCCATGCGCCGCGTTGGCTGGACACGCTGGCGGCGCAACCTGGCCGTGGCGCTGGGCAATGGCTGGCGCGACACGGGTGACGCCGCGCTGGCGCAGGCCTTGGTTGAAGCCCGTGCTACTGCCTGTGAGTTGGTGCAGGAGCACATCACCTGGGCGCTGGCCCAGCATGGCCCGGCAGACGTTTAGCTGCCCAGGCTGCGCACCAGCATCAGCCACAGCGGCAGGGCCACCATGCCAATCAGCGTGGACAGCGTCACCAGCCCCGCCGTGTAGGCACCGTGCCCACCCATGCGCACGGCCAGCACGTAGGCGCTGCTGGCCGTGGGCAGGGCCGCAAAAGCCACCACCACCACCTGCTGCGCGGGCACAAAGTCAGCCGTCAGCACCAGCGCCACGGCCAGGGCGGGCAGCACGGCATGGCGGATGGCCATCAGCGCCGCAGCCAGTCCCGGACCCTCGCGCAGCGCACCAAACTGCAGGCCTGCGCCCACCGCCATCAGCCCCAGCGGCAAGGCTGCGGCGCCAATGCGGCCCAGCGTGGCAATGGCCAGATCAGGCAAGGTGATGCCCAACAGGTTGCACACCAGCCCGGCGCTGGTGGACAGGATCAGCGGATTGCGTGCCAGTTCACGCAGGTAGCCTTGCCCGCCCTGGCGCGCCAGCGGCCACACGGCGGCCACGTTGCACAGCGGCACGCACACCGACACCAGCAGCGCCGTCCAGGCCAAGCCCGGCAGGCCGGCCAGGCGCTCGGCCAGTGCCAGCGCCACGTAGGAATTGAAGCGAAACGCCGTTTGTGCGCCCGAGGCATGCAAGCGTGCGTCGACGCCTGGCACCAGGCGCAGTGCATAGGCCAACGCCACGCCCGTGCCCACGATGGCAAGGCCCGCGCCGGCCAGTGGCAAGGCACTGCCCAGTGCGATGGGGTGGCGCAAGATGGACACAAACAGCAGCGCCGGGAACAGCAGGTAGTACACCAGGCGTTCGGCGCCGTCCCACACGGGGCGGTTCAAAGGTGTGTGCCGGCACAGCAGGTAGCCCAGCACGATGAGCGCAAAGTCGGGCAGCAGGAGCAGGGCGTCGCGCATGGCGCAGAGTATCCCCAGCCCAGGCGTGGACCCCGGCAGGGGATTCCCACCACCTGGGCCTGTCGTCCGCCAGGGCGGCGGCCGCGTTCAGAGCGGATGCACAGCGCCGATACTCCAGCCCCATGAACCCCGCCCGCCGCCGGCTGTGTGTGGCCACCGCGCTGGCCTTGGCTTGGCCTGTGGCCGCACGCGCCCAGGGGGCGGCGCCGGTGGTGGTCAAGGGTCAGGCTTTTGATCGGGTGCTGCCGTTGGCCGGCAGCACGCTGGTGCTCAACGGCACCGGTGTGCGGGCCGTGGCCTGGTTCACCGGGTTTGCGGCGGGCCTGTACCTC
The DNA here is from genome assembly GCA_964620975.1 of uncultured Rubrivivax sp. Classification (GTDB taxonomy): domain Bacteria; phylum Pseudomonadota; class Gammaproteobacteria; order Burkholderiales; family Burkholderiaceae_C; genus Rubrivivax. The sequence goes on from CAZUKT010000193.1 coordinate 4,624, forward strand.
ACGGCGCGTGCCAGCACGGCGGCGCAGGCCTTGGCCATGCCAGGGCCCAAGCGGCTGCAACTGCGTTTGCTGCACGACGTGCCCGCATCAGAATTCGCCAAGGCCTTCAAGAACGGCGTGCTGCGCAACGCCAGCCCTGCCGAGCAGGCCTTGCTGGCGGTGCGCATGGGGCGCTTTGAAGCGCAGGTGCGTGCCACCGCCAAGGTGCGGCAGGGCGATGTCATCAACCTCGACTTTGACCCGCAGCAGGGCACGAGCTTCAGCGTCAATGGCACACTGCGTGGCGAAGCCATTGGGGGCGCCGACTTCTACGCCGCGCTGCTGCTCACTTTTGTGGGCGACAAACCCTTTGACACCAAGCTCAGGGCGGGCCTTTTGGGCAACCCTGGCGGCTGAAGCCACTGTCCTTTCCATCTCAATCCCTCAATACACGGAGACCCCCGGATGCAACGCTCCCGACTTGTTCTTCTCGTTGGCGCTGCTGCGCTGGCGTTGTCTGCGCCGCTGCTGGCCCAGGCCCAGGCCTACCCGAGCAAGCCGGTGCGCCTGATCGTGCCCTTTGCACCTGGCGGCACCACCGACATCGTGGCGCGCATCGTGGCCGAGAAAATGGGCGCGGCACTGGGCCAGACCGTGGTGGTTGAAAACAAGGCCGGCGGCGGCGGCTCCATCGGCGCGCTGGAGATGATCAAGGCCGCGCCCGATGGCCACGTGCTGGGCATGGCCACGGTGTCCACCACCGCCGCCAACCCCGCCATCAACCCCAAGATCGGCTACAACCCGGCCACGGACTTCACGCCCATCATCAACATTGCGGCCACGCCCAATGTGATTGCGGTGCACCCCAGCTTTCCGGCGCGTGACTACCCGGGATTCATTGCTGAACTGAAGAAGAACCCCGGCAAGTACAGCTACAGCAGCTCGGGCACGGGGGGCATCGGACACTTGCAGACCGAACTGTTCAAGAGCCTGGCGGGTGTGTTCATGACGCACATCCCCTACCGGGGTGCCGGCCCGGCGCTGAACGACACGGTGGCCGGCCAGGTGCAGGTCATCTTTGACAACATGCCTTCGGCGCTGCCCTTCATCAAGGACGGCCGCCTCATCCCCATCGTGGTGGCTGCGCCGCAGCGCTTGGTGCAGCTTCCCAATGTGCCCACCTTTAAAGAGGTGGGTCTCGCGGCTGTCAACCGCATGGCCTATTACGGTGTGCTAGCCCCCAAGGGCACCCCCAAGGCCGTGGTCGACAAGGTGGCTGCGGCAGTGAAAAAGACACTGGAAGACACCAGCGTGCGCAAGCGCATCGAAGACACGGGTTCGCTGATCGTGGGCAACACGCCAGAAGAATTTGCCGCGCAGATGAAGGCCGAGCTGGAGGTCTACAAGTCTGTGGTGGCCAAGCAGGGCCTCAAGCTCGACTGACGCTGCAGGCGCCGAGGTGGCTCCGCCCCTGCCGGGCCTTGCGCCCGGTGCCTTGCCCGATGCCAGCCAGGCGGCCATAGACCGCTTCATCGACGCGCTGTGGATAGAAGACGGCCTGGCGCCGCTCACGCTGGCCGCCTACCGCCGTGACTTGAGCCTGTACGCCACCTGGCTGCAGGCCACGGCGGCCAAGGTGCTGGATGCCACGCAGGAATCCGACTTGCTGGCCTACATGGCAAGCCGCCATACGGCCACCCGTGCCACCACGGCCAACCGGCGGCTCACGGTCTTCAAGCGCTACTTCCGCTGGGCCGTGCGTGAACATGTGGTGGTCGCCGACCCCACCCTGCGCGTGTTGGCCGCGCGGCAGCCGCTGCGGGTGCCCAAGACACTGAGCGAAGCGCAGGTGGAGGCTTTGCTCGCCGCGCCCGACGTGGACACGCCACTGGGCCTGCGTGACCGCACCATGGTGGAGCTGATGTACGCCAGCGGCCTGCGTGTGAGCGAACTTGTGCAGATCAAGACCGTGCACCTGGGCCTGAACGAAGGTGTGCTGCGTGTCATGGGCAAGGGCTCGCGCGAGCGCCTGGTGCCTTTTGGCGGTGAAGCGCACGCCTGGCTGCAGCGCTACCTGGCGCAGAGCCGGCCGCTGATCCTGGGTGCCACACCGGCCGAGGCCATGTTCGTGACCCGCCTGGGTGCTGGCATGACGCGGCAGATGTTCTGGCAACTCGTCAAGCGCTACGCGGCTGCGGCCGGCATCACCGCGCCGCTGTCGCCACACACCTTGCGCCACGCCTTTGCCACCCACCTGCTCAACCACGGTGCCGACTTGCGAGCCGTGCAGATGCTGCTGGGCCATGCCGACATTGGCACCACCACCATCTACACCCACGTGGCGCGAGAAAGGCTGCGGCTGCTGCACGCGCAGCACCACCCGCGCGGTTGATGCACCTTGGCGCCCGTAGCGAGGCGCGCCAACGAAAAAGCCGGTCTTGCGACCGGCTTTGACTGATCCGGGGAGCCCGGAGATCAGAAGTTGTGGCGCAGGCCCAGAGCCAGCGATTGGAAGTCGCCGCCAAAGCCGTAGACCTTCTTGTCGTCGGTGGTCTTGGTGAAGTAGCCGTACACCTTGGTGCGCTTGCTCAGGTTGTAGTTGTAGCCCAACGTCAACTGGCCGGCGGTGCTGCCCGACAGCTTGCTGTAGGCGCCCGAACGGCCGTAGTTGAAGTGCAGTTCGCTGGCACCCATCATGTACGCCACGGCGCCACGGAAGTTGGTGCGGCTGCCCAGGCCAGCGCCCCAGCCGTCGGTGTCACGCTGCACCATGCCGGCCAGCACCAGCGAACCCAGTTCATAGGTGCCGCTGAAAGCAAACTGCTTGGCGTTGTTGTCGCCCTTTTCGTAGCCGAAGCCCACATGCAGGGGGCCGGCGCCGTAGTTCACGGCCAGATCGATGTTGCGGTCAGCGCCCGCGCCAGCGTCCACCAGCGACACGGCGGCTTCCACCGTCAGGCCCTTGGCGAATTCGGGCGTGCGGTAGGCCACCTTGTTGATGTTGCGGCCCACGTAGGCATACAGCGCGTCGCTGGAGGTGCCCGTTTCGTGGTTGTGCATACCGATGTAGTCGGACGTGGCGAAGTAGGCTTCGCTCGTGAAGTTGCCCAGGCGCACGGTGCCAAAACCGCCACCCAGGTTGACTTCACTCTGGCGGCCCCAGAAGCGGCTGGCGGCCTTGCCGTCGTCGGGGCTGAAGCCATGCTCGAGCTGGAAGCCGGCCTTCAGGCCGCCGCCGAGGTCTTCAGTGCCCTTGAAACCGATACGCGAAGAGTTATTGGCCAGCTGCGAATTGCTGACGCCTTCAAGCTTCTGCTTCTCCATCGTCAGGTTCAGGCGGCCGTACACGGTGACGCTGCTCTGGGCCAGGGCGGCTCCGGTGGTCAGCATGGCAATGGCGGCAACAATCAGGGTGCGCTTCATTGAAATCCTCTTCAAATAGGTTGCGGAGCCGGAGCGCGATACGCCCCTCATGGCAGAAGCCGAAGTCTACTGGTGCGGTACGTGAAAACCCGTGAGAGGGCATTCTCGGTGACGTAAAACCTGCA
>CAZUKT010000194.1:0-8131 GCA_964620975.1 uncultured Rubrivivax sp.
TGCCGAGGCTGGCCAGCAATGCGCGAGAAAAAGGCCGTTTGAATTTCCTATCCTCGGCCGGCCCCTGCGGCAGTTGCGGCCATCCGGACGGCCCCGGCAGTTGCGGATTGCAGTAAGTCCGGTCGCAGGCTGATGGTCGATCCGGAAGACGCACGCTCGCTGCGCACGCTGCTGGAGACGCGCGCGGTGGCTGCGCTCGGCACGCTGCACCGCGGCGACCCCGCGGTCTCGATGGTGCCCTTCGTGCTTCCGGCGGGAGAGACCCGCTTGTTCATCCATGTCAGCGCGCTCGCCACGCACACGGCCGACATGCACAGGCACCCGCGGGTGAGTTTGCTGGTGATGGCCGAGCCCGGACCTGGCGCCTCCCCACGGGCCCTAGGGCGCGTCACCTTGCAGGCGGATGCCCTGACGCTGTCGCGCGATGGCGCGGACTACGCCGCGGCCCGCGCGGCCTATCTCCGCCGCTTTCCCGATGGCGCCGAGACGTTCGAACTGGGCGACTTCTCGATCGTCGCGTTGCAGCCCGTGTCGGCCCGACTGGTGGCGGGCTTCGGTCGCGCCTACAGCCTCGTGGGCGACACCCTCCTCGACTGGCTGCGCCGGTAGCTCGGGAACCGAGGGTGGCCCGACCCGCGGCGCATGCGTGGCGGCGGCGTCGCGCGGCCTGCCGGGCCGCAGCGACGTCAGTTCAGCCGCGCGGTCGCGTCGGCCTGGAAGCGTCCCGTACCGGGGATCGCGACACGGCCCGGCTGTGGCGCGGCGCCATCGAAGAAACGCTTGATCCGCAGGCAGTCATCCAGGCTCGCGGTGAATGCGCGCACGACGTCCGGGTCAAACTGCCGCCCACTGCCCAACTGGACGGTCTGCACGGCGCGTTCAATCGGCCAGATGGGCTTGTAGGGGCGCACCGTCGTCAGCGCATCGAAGACGTCGGCCATGGCGACGATGCGACCCGCCACCGGGATGTCATCACCGACCAACTTGTGGGGGTAGCCTGATCCGTCCCAACGCTCATGGTGGCTCAAGGCAATCTCGGCACCCAGTGCCAGCAGCGGAAACGACTCGTCGTACAGCAGTTCGTGACCGATGACGGTGTGCGTCTCCATCTCCAACCTTTCGGCGCTGGTCAGCGCCGTGGGTTTCAGCAGGATGCTCGTCGGTATGGCGACCTTGCCGATGTCATGCAAGGGCGCGGCCGCCAGCAGTTGGTCTTGCTGCGCCACGCTGAAGCCGTACCGGTGCGCTATCGCGGCCGCGTAATGCGCCATGCGTCTGCAATGATCGCCCGTGGCCTCGTCGTGGATCGCGGACACCCGGGCCATCATGCGCTGCACGGCCTTGTCGTGCGGCCCCTTGTCACTGGCCGGGGGCATCCATCCGCCCTTGCGCGGGACGACCAGCGGCTGGAAACCGTGGTCAGTGAAGTCACCGTGGTTGGACAGCGGCACCGACGCCATGCGCTCGAGGTTGCGCACGGCAACAACGAATTCCGCTGACTTGACGGGTTTCGAGATGATCTGCAAGACGCCGGCCCGCAAGGCCGGCAGTCGCACATCGCCGAGGTCCGCGTACCCCGTCACCATGGCCACCGGCAGGTGCTTGAGCGTCTCGTCCTGCATCAACTCATCCAGAAGTTGCAGGCCGTCCATGTCCGGCATCATGTAGTCGACCAGCAACACACCGGGCGGCGAGCGCCTGAACTCGTGCAGCGCCTTCTTCGGGTTGTTGAAGCCTCTGACATCTCGGAAGCCTGCTCGATTGAGCAGTAGCCGCATCTGCGCCAGCGCAGTGGGGTTGTCGTCAACGATGGCAATGGAACTCATGACCCCAAGATACCATAAACGACGTTAACTGATTATATTATTTTTACTCATTTAAACATTTTGTGAACCAATTGGCAATCGACCGCCTGCCCACCCCCCTGAACGGGCGTCAGGACAACGGTGCAGGGGCGGAGTCGGGGCTCAAGAGGGGCAGGCTGACCACCACGCAGGTTCCCTTGCCGACGGACGAGTCCACAGTGAGCGCGCCACCGATCAGGTCGGTCAACCCCTTGGCCAACGGCAGCCCCAGTCCGGCGCCCTGCTCAGCCAGGGCGGGCTCGGTACTCGTGCCGTGGAAGCGGTCGAAGAGGCTCGCGATCCGATCCGCCGAGATACCTGAACCCGTGTCGGAGATCGTGATCCGCACTTCCCCGTCGTTGGCCGCGACATCGATGCGGACCCCCCCAAGGGCCGTGAACTTGACGGCATTGTCGAGAAGGCAGCTCAAGATGCGCCTCAGTCGTGCTTGGTCGGTCAGGATGCTGGTCGGACATTGCGGTGCCAGGCTCAGCTCCACGCCCAGCCCCTTCGCATGGGCTGCCGGGATGACCTTCTTCTGCTCCTCGCTGAGCAGCGCCGGCAGGTTCACTTCCGCAAACCGTGGAAGCAGGCGTCCAGACTCGAGCTGGGACAGGTCGATCATGCTGCTGATCAAGGTGTAGAGCCTCTCGCCGCAGGCGCGGATCACATTGGCGTGTTCTCTGACCTGCGGGTCCTTCGTGTCGTCCCGAATCAGCTCGGCATAACCCAGGATGCCATGCAGCGGGTTGCGAAGCTCGTGCGACACACTGAACAGGATCCGCCGTGTCGCTTCGTTCACCGCGCTGACGACCTCCCCGGATCGACGCAATTCCGCGACCAGCTTCGTCTTCTTCCGCGCCCTGCGCATCAGCACCAGCGCGAAGAGGACGAGCACGGCTGTCAGGAGGCTGGCCCGTCCGATATATGTCCACGTCTGACGCCGCGCCCCGTCCAGCACGTAGCTCTCGCCGGCACCGACGCCGGCAACCAGGTCGTAATCGGGCAGCGTCCGGAACGCCCACAGCCGGGACTTGCCGTCGACGAGGCTGCGCGCCCAAACCGTGCCCGTGCCCTGCGCGCGCATCTCTCTGAACAGATCTGATCGAAGGACCGTCTGCCCGCCCTCTTCTTGAGTATGAGACTTGCGCGCACGCACGACGCCATCCGTGCCGACCAGCGTGACCACAGCCTCCTCGCCCAGATTCATGTTGGCGAAAAACTGCGTGAAAAATCCCGGATCGAGCGACACCACCACCACGCCCGCAAATCGACCCTCGGGGTCACCCACGCGGCGCGTGATCTGGATCGACAACTTCTGGGACAGCCGCCCCAGCACCGGCTGGCTGACGTCGAGCCGATCGTCCGGTCGGCCCGCATGCACCTTGAAGTGGGCACGGTCACTCAGGTCCAGCGGTTTCATCTGCTGGGTGGAGTGCGTGAGCACCCCGTCCGCACCGATCACCGAGATCTGGTGGTAGCCGTCGCCGATGACCCCGTTCTTCAAATCGAATTCGGAGAGGTCCAAGGCCGGCCCGAGGCGGCGCGCCTCGCGGCGCACGAAGCGCAATACCTGGTCGGCGCGCTCGACCGTGCGCAGGGTGTGGCCTTCAAAAGCCAGGGCCAGGTTGCTCAGGTCGGATCTGGCCCGCGCCTCGGCAACGCTGAACTCGCTGCGGCTGACGAGGAAGACGGTCGACCACAGCGCGATCAAGATAAACGCCAGCAGCCACGCGATCGCCGCCGAGAACGTGAAGCTCGACTCCAGATGGCGCTCGACAGCAAGGCGCAGGCGCGCGCGCAGGGCCCCCGTCATGCACCGCCCCTGCATGGCCTGTGCTCCGGCATCAACGGCGGCGCAGCGATGCGCCCCAAGCCCATGCCGGGGCGGAATGAACATTGAGGACTGACATAAGATGGTGTACTCATCAGTATGAGTTGTTTACATGGCCCGACCGAAATCCCGCGCTGAAGAGATCAAGGCGTCGAACGAGCCCTGCGTCGGGACCAAGGACGCCGCAGCCATGCTCGGCGTATCCGTCAGCACCATCCAGAAGATGGTCGAGTCGGGCAAGTTGCGCGCGTGGCGCACGCAGGGCGGACATCGGCGCATCGCGCAGTCGGATGTCATGAACCTCGAACAGGACGGCAAGCGGCCCAACGCACGCGGCGGCGCCATGTCGGCGCTCAGGGTCCTGGTTGTGGAAGACAGCACCCTGATGCTCAAGGCCTACACAAGAATCGCCGCCAAGTGGGGCCCGCGCCTGGAACTGGTCTTTGCAACCGATGCCGCGGCGGCCCTGCTCCATATTGCCCAGAGGCGACCGAACCTCGTGGTCACGGACCTGGCGATGCAGCCCTTTGACGGTTTCCATCTCATCCGGACCTTGCGCGGATCGCCCGAACTGGCGGACACCCGGATTCTGGTCGTGACCGGGCTGACCGATGACGAAATCCTTGCGCAGGGCGGGCTGGACGAGTACACCGTCTGCTACCACAAGCCCTTGTCGTTCGATCGCTTCGAAGGCTTCATCGACGCCCGCCTGCAGGAACATCTCTATCGGCGCTGATCGCGCTGGCTCGACGTCATGCGAAGGGGCCGCGGTAGGCACATCGCGCTCGCAGTCAGCGCTCGGCCAGCCAGTTTCCGATGGACTTCGCTGCCGACGCCAGTTCGGCGGAAGCGATCCGCAGCGCCTGATCGTGCGCAGTGCCGTCCACACGCAGCAGGCACTCCTCCAGCTGCCGCGCGGCCGCTTCGCCTCGCGAGGCACCCACTATCCCGAACGAGTTGGCCAACTCATGGATCGCCGCGATCAGCGATGTCGGCGCGCCCTCCCCGGCGGCGGACTCGAGCCGGCTGCGCATCGCGGGCAGATCTTGCATGAATATTCCTGCGAGTTCGGCGTACAGAGCCTCGCTATCGCCCAAGTTCCTGATGGCCCGACCCAAATCCAGAACGGGCAGATCACCCTGCGCGTTCACCCATGACCTTGGCATCACATGCTCTCCCCCGAAACCTGCCTACGGTGCCCGCCATCGAGCGCTGCCCTCGCGCGGCGGGCGCGCGTCCCGCCACGATTTCTGTCCAGTAGCGGGCCGACTTCCGCCGTCCTGCGACGGCACTTTCACACGACGCTCCGCCGTTTTCATCCTGGCGTTCAAGACCGAGACGTGACGCACACACTGTACCGGCAGACTGGTCTATGATAAAAATGCTCAAGCGCATTTCACGCATTTTTCACGCGCCACGAGTTCGACGTGAGACCAAGATGTCAAACGAGAAGCACCGACGCCGGGGTGGGTGCGAGGCCGGCCCATGCCAACAGGACCCGCCGGGTCCTGCCGGCAAAGTCAAGGCTGCGCCACGCGTCATCGGGCTCTGGCAAGCATTGCAGGCCGGTCTGGCCCGTCTGGCAGGAGGCGCTGTCCGAGCGCCCGCAGCGAAGCGCCCCGTGGAGAGGCGCGGCGAAGGCCCTGACCGGCGCGGGCGCGCCGCCGCCGTTGACGCCGCCTTCAACTTCCCGCCGAGCACCGAGTCGCTCTTTCTGTGCAATGGACGAGGCCGGGTGCTGCAAACAAACGGGGCCGGCCGCGGCGCCGAACCCGTCTGTGCGTGGGCGAAGCCGCCGGAATCAAGCGCGGCAGACTCTCCGCTGGACCTCACTGCGGCAGACGAGGCCCGCGCCGAGGCCAATAGATTTGTCGCCATGGTCAGCCACGTAATCCGCTCCCCGTTGAGCGGCGTGACCGGCATGCTCGACCTGCTGCAGCACACGACACTGAACGAGGACCAGAAGGAACTTCTGGCAAACGCCAAGATTTCGGCCCGGCTGTTGCAGGTCCTGCTGGACGACCTCCTCGACATCAGCAAGGCCACGGCCGGCAAGATTGCGTTCGAAGAGATTCCTTTCGCCGTCAAGTCCTCCGTTGGTGGCCCGCTGCGCCTGTTCGCCGCACGTGCGCAGGCCAAGGGCCTGGCGTTTGCCGCACGATGGGACCTGCCCCCTGGCTGCGAGATGGTCGGCGACCCCTACCGCATCAACCAGGTCGTGAACAATCTGCTCGAGAACGCGCTGAAGTTCACCGCCACGGGACGGATCGACGTTGAGACCAAGTGCGTCGCGGTCAGCGTCCCGGGGCAGGACTGGGGCCGCCCCGATGAGTGGGACCTGCACGTCGAGGTCAAGGACACCGGGATCGGCCTGCGTGAAGACCAGCTGCCGCGGCTCTTCCAGCGCTTCGAGCAAGGCGATGCCTCCACGACCCGCAAGTTTGGCGGCAGCGGGCTCGGCCTGTCGCTGTGCAAGCGACTGTGCGAGGGCATGGGCGGTGAAATCTCGGCCCGTCGGCGCGCCGGGGGCGGCAGCGCGTTCTCGTTCGTGGTTCGTTGCAAGGACGCCAATGTTCTCGACATTCACCCCTTTGCCGACACCGAGCCGGCTGAGTCCGCCGGACAGACGCCATTTGCCGGCCGCCGGGTGCTGGTGGTGGACGACAACCGCATCAACCGAACGCTGCTGACGCGCTGGCTGCAGGAAGAAGGCATCGACTGCGCCTGCGCAGAAGACGGTGCCGATGCCGTGAAGCAAGCCACCGCCTGCGCGTTCGACCTCATCCTGATGGATGTCTCCATGCCGGTCATGGACGGCATCGACGCGACCAAGGCCATCCGCAAAATGGCCACGAACGGGCGGGCGGGCGGCGCGCGCTACGCGACCGTGCCGATCGTCGGCGTCTCTGCACGTGCGATGGACGGTGATCGCGAGATCTGCGTCGCCGCCGGCATGAACGACTACATGACCAAACCGTTGGAACGCAAGCGTCTGAGGGACTGCCTGCGCAACGCGATGAACGTGCGCAAGCAGCCCCCGGAACCATTGAACTCGCTGCACATCGATTTGGAGCTTTAGTCGAACCCGGCGGAAGTGCGCGGCGCCGCGCAGGAAGTCACACCCCACCCGCAGGGCCGCGTTGCGATCAGTCGCCTTGCAATACACTTAAACTGTGTAAAGCAATTTATTGGTGACACCATGACAGTTTGCATCGTCGACGACAACGCACTGGTCGCTTCGCAACTCCAGGGTCTGTTATTGCAGGCTGGGGTTGCCGATTCAAAGTCATTCACTGACCCCCAGCGGGCCTTGGACTGGTGCATCAAGCATCCGCCGCAGTTGATCCTGCTGGACTACAACATGCCAGGACTGGACGGCCTGGCCTTCCTGGCGCATCTGCGTGACCAACGGTCGACCCGGCGTACGCCGGTCGCGATGATCTCGGGCTGGGCCCTGCACGGGCTGCGGACGGCGGCCCTGCGCGCCGGCGCCGTGGATGTCATCTCCAAGCCCCTCAAGGCAGAAGACTTCAAGCAGAAGATCGTCTCGATCCTGGGCCGGGCCACCACCGACGACGACCTGCTGAACCACCTGCACACCGCACACCCCGACACCTTGAGCGATCAGCCCATCTCGGACACCGATGCGGGCGCCATCGACATCCTGGATCGACTGCTCAGTGTCCGCCGCGACCGGCCGCAGGCTTCGATGGTGCGCACGGGCCGGTTTGCGGCTGCCATCGGGGACGCGTATGGCCTCAGTGTGAAGCAACAGGAACTGCTGTACCGCGCCACCCTGTTCAGCGACATCGGCAGCCTGTCCCTGCCCTCGGTCGTCGCGGCCCAGGTCGGACAGATCTCACCCGACCACCGGCGCTTGCTCGACGGGCGCGCCAAGGCGGGTCACTTCCTGCTGGATGGACACGACTCCATCGTCCTGAGACTGGCCGCTGAAATCGCATTGGCGAGGTTCGAGCACTGGGACGGCAGCGGCGTTCCGCAACACCTGAAGGGAACCGCCATCCCCCTGTCCGGGCGCATCGTCGCCGTGGCCGACAGCTTTGAAATGATGACCGGAAAGGTGTGCTGCAACGGTCATGCGCTGCCCGTCAGCTCCGCCGCAGCGGTCATCAGGGGTGACGAGTCCAGGCAATTCGATCCCGATGTGGTCGAGGCCTTTGAAGACTCGCTGGACGCGTTCCGTGCCATCGTGGCCATGGCGACGCCGCACCCGTCGACCTGAGGAACACGACAGCACAGCACCCACGGCATGACGATGAGCGGCGCAACCCTCGCCACCGAAGAGGGCGACGGCCACCTGGACCGGCGCACGGTGCGGGGCATCCCCGCGTCGCAAAGGGTCATCACGCTGATGCTCTTCGCCACGCTTTGGGCAGCGACCCTCTATCTGTGCCGGCGCGAGCATGAATCGGCTGAAGCGCGCGCCGTGGCC
>CAZUKT010000195.1:0-8122 GCA_964620975.1 uncultured Rubrivivax sp.
AGGCTTTGTTCCATTCCAGGATGGCTGCGCGAACCGATTCTCGGTAGACCAGCGGCACGTTGCGGTCTATCCAGTAGGTGACGGGCTTGACGGGCGGCGACAGGGCAGCTGCCGGGTCCTTCTTCTCAAGCCGCCAGCGGTTGACAAAACGCTTTCGCGGCGATGCGGCCAGATCGCTGGAAAAGTCGAGCACAGCCGTGGAAAACAAGCCGATGCGCGGGTCGGCCGCGCGCGTGGCCATGGGCACATCGGGCAGCGGCGCAATGGAATAGTGCAGGCTGATGAGCATGCTGCGTGCGTCGGGCAAGAAGCGCGGGATGCTGGGCACCGGAGCCCCCGGTGGTGCACCCGGCGTGGGCGTAGAGACGCTGCTGGTGAAGAAGTGGTTCTGGGTCTCGATCACCATCGCCGCGTCTGAGCCGCGCACGGCCGTGATGAGCGAATTGCTGCGGTCCAGCCCATAGCCCTGGCGCAGGCCACGCTGCAGCATCATGCCAATGCCCATCATGTCGCTCAGAAACAGGCTGTTGGCGTCAATCAGCACGCTCTTGCGGTCAGGGTGGGGTTGGCTGACCACGGCGGTGGCGCCCAGCAAGCTGTTGGAATAGGCGTCGGCCACGGCGCGTGCTTCGGGTGTGCCGGCCGTGGCCACGATGTCGGTGTTGATGGCCTGCAGCCGCATCTGGTTGTGCACGCGCTGGAATTCCACCACCTGCGGGCCACCCGACCCGTTGACGGGGTAGGCCATCAAGCCGCCCAGCACAAAGGCCTCACCAATGCCGCTCTTGATCTTGGGTGACAGCAGGTAGGGCTTGCCCAACTGGGCAGGGGTCAGCTCGATCCAGACCTTGTCCTCCTTTTGCCACATCGTGAGCGGGCCGTCGATGCGGCGTGCGTCTTTGATGACGACGGCAAAGGGCGGCGGCCCGCCGGATGTGGGTGGTGTGGCCGCGCGGGCGGCTGCCCCGCTGGCGGCGCCCGCAGCCGCCACGGCGCCACCCGAGGCAGCCGTGGCCGGCGATGCAGCGCTGGCGCCGGGTGCCGCAGCAGCCTTGACGAGGTCGGTGGTCTTGCCGTCGGTCGGCGCCGTGGCGCAACCCACCAGCCAACTGGTGGCGGCCAGGACACAGGCGGCACGGATGAGAGTGGTGCGATTGCGCATGGTGCAGCTAGGCGCGGCGCGCCAGAGGATCGACTTTTCATTGTGGGCCAAACCCCCAAAGGCTGCCGGCGCCCTGCAGCCGCCAGCGGCGGCGCCGGCGCGCAGCTTCACACGCGATTGGGCCTCAATCGATGGTCTGCCGGTAGCGCTTCATGGCCACCATGCCCATCACCACCACAAAGGCCGCAATGGCCGCCGCCTCTGGCAAGAGCTCGGACAGTGTCGCGCCCTTGGGCATGATGGCGCGCACGATGCGCAAGAAGTGGGTCAGTGGCAGCAGCTCGCCCAGCGCCTGCGCCCAGCCCGGCATGCCCCTGAAGGGGAACATGAAGCCCGACAGCAGGATGTTGGGCAGGAAGTAGAACAAGGTCATTTGCATGCTCTGCATCTGCGACCGGGCGATGGTGCTGAACGCAAACCCCACCGACAGCGTGGCCACGATGAACAGCAGCACCATGGCCGACAGCAATACAAAGCTGCCCAGCATGGGCACGCCAAAAAGCAGCCGTGCAGCAGCAAATACCAACAGCACCTGCACGTAGCCGATGAGCACGTAGGGCAGGATCTTGCCGGCCATCATTTCCAGCGGCCGCACGGGGGTGGCCAGCAGGTTTTCGAGCGTGCCACGCTCGCGTTCGCGGGTCATGGCCACCTGGACGCCCAACCTGTGCCGACCGCCCGACCCACCCACTGCACGTTCGGGGGCGTCGACATGGGCACGCTATTCGTTTCAACTCTGTCCGGCGAGATCCTGCAGGTCCGGGCGCCCGGTCGCCGAGGTCGCCGGACCCTGTCATGACTACCTGCCGTCGTCGCCGCGTCAGAGGCCCCCCTTGCCAGGACATCGCTTCCGAAGTCATCTCATACTAGGCTTGGCCTGCCAGATCGAGGTAGTGCTGCTTCTGCGGCGGGTAGTACTCGTCGAACTTTCGGAACGGCAGACCTTCGCGGAAGTGGACCAGCAGGTCCAAGTAGAACTCCCAGCCGGGGCCGAAGTCGCCGGCCATCTTTCGATCGGCAAGGTGGTGTATGAACGTCAAGGTGGTGGTGTTGCCAGACTGTTCCAGCGTGATCTCGTACGAGAAAGAGAACGAGCCATCGGTCGTGATCGCGAGATGCCGCGGCTCATCGCAGCGGTCGACTCGCGCGGTCGATTCTGGAGCTCCTTCTTCCTGGATCATCGTGTAGGCGATTTGCTGGCCCGGTCCAGGACGATCGACCCAGCGCCAGGGGCCGAACCAGCGAGCCGTGCTTTGCGGATCCGTCAAGCTCGTCCAGACATCCTCGATCGGTGCGCGAAACTGGCGCCTGATGACCAAGTCATTGCCGTTGAGTCGGCCCGTGGGCGGGGGCTGCATCATGCTGACTCCTTCCGTTTTCGATCAGTGTTCGTGTCCTGCGAGGCCCGCTTGCGCTTTGCGCGAGTGCGATACACCTCGGTCTCGAGCGCCATGAATCGGCGGGTCCAGTCCACGCGCTCGTCGCCGTGAGCGCCGAGTTCGATTAGGAAGTCCCGCAGTTCCCCAAGGGGGCCTGTGTCCAGCCGATAGACACGTTCCCGTCCTAGCGCCTCACCCCGCAACAAGCCGGCCTCGCGCAATACGCGCAGATGACGGCTGATGGCAGGCCGGCTCACAGAGAACGCGTCAGCGACCGCACCGGCGGGCAGAGGTTCGCGGCAAACCATGCGCAGGATCTCCCTGCGAATGGGGTCGACGAGAGCCTGAGCTATGCGATCCATGGGGGATAGCGTAACAACATCGTTACGCAATTGTCAAACCCCTTCAACATGCGCTCGCCTTGAAGCAGTTCCTCATCAGCGACCACCACGCGACCTGTTCTTCCGGTCAGCTGCTTCAGCCAGAGCGCTCGGACCGCGTCAGACTGATCGCGATGCTCGGTGCTCAAGCATTGCCATGCCGTACTCCGGATGTCCGCTTTGAGGCTACAGGCCTTTCGACTGCTGGTGGCCGCCTTCGGAGATCTCAAAGTGATTGATTCGCTTGCCAACGGCGCCCAATGAATCCGTCAAACCAGGAAAGACAACCATGACGACCTCGCATCGTAGATCTCAGTGACCCACGATCATGCCGTGCCGGTCGAGGCGTCACACAAAGTGCGTAAGACCCGGAATTGCATCGGTCTACGTCTTTGCAGCCTGCCCTCGCTATTGCGACAGAACCGATGTATTTACATTGGCCTATCGCCTTCTGTCTCTGCACCAGCAGCAATGGATCTCAACATCATGAAGCAACTTCTCCTCCCCACCCTGCTTGCGCTGGCATGCGCCAGCGCCTGCGCACAGTCCCTGACGTGGAGCGTCGAGCCGCGCGGCGCGGCCATCGCGGCCGATGCGGCCGAGAACGTCTACACCGTCGACGGCGAGGTCAATCCGGCCGGCGACATCACGCTCACGAAGACCGCACCCAACGGCGTGCGCCTGTTTGCCGTCAAGCACGACAACACCGACGCCACGCGCCACGAAGTGCCCAGTTGGGTGGACATCGACAGCACGGGCGGCGCCTATGTCAGCGGCACCAGCCGGTCGGGCTCTTCCAACCCGGTGAACGCCAATGCACTGTTGATGCGCTTCGCCGCCAACGGCGCGCTGCGCTGGCGTGTCGTACTGGGCAGCGAATTCGACGGCGGCTCCAGTTTCAAGGTGCTTCGCGACGCCGCGGACAACGCCTATGTCCTGGGCACAGGGCCGACCCCGGCCGGCGTGCGCCTACGCATCTACAAGGTCACACCAGAGGGCGTGGCATCGTTGCTGTGGTACGACCCAGTGGGCATCGGCGGCCCGAACAACTTCAAGTGGGGCGTAGATGGCAAGCTGGTAGTTGCGGCGCGATCGATCACCGGCCTGCTGGGCGGCGCGGCGCGCGTCGGCCTCGACGGCCTGACGCTGAATTTGATCGCCCAAGTGCCGGCGTTCTCGGCGGTGGACGCGGCCGCAGACGCGCAGGGCGACCTCTACATCGCCTCGATCGACCCGGCTCTCCGCCAGGGCCGGTTGCAGCGACTGAGCGCATCCCCTGGCGGCAGCTGGCTTCGCAACGACCCGATGTACATGATCCGCGTCGACGCCGCACCTGGCGGCGGCGTGGTGGTGGGTGGCACACCGCCGGCTGGCTTCGGCACGGCCTTCGCGCGCTATGCGGCCGACGGCACGCAGCTGTGGGCCAACCGCGACGCCGACGGTCCGCTCTTCAACCTGCTGGGCCATGGCCAGATGCGCCTGGACCCCGCCGGCAACGCCTACCTGGCAGCCGGCACGCTGGGCCAGATGGCGGTGACCCGCGTGAACGCCGACGGCAGCGCGGGCTGGACCCTGCAGGTGCCTTTCGGCAACGGCGTGGCCCTGGCCTTCGGAGCGACAACGAACGCCGTCTACGTGGTCGGCGGCCAGACCGCGCGCATCGATCAGGGTGGATCGCCGCCGTTGCCCCAGGCGCCCGACCTCGTGCCCGCGCTAAGCCATACCGTGATCGGCTCGCGCGCGGGCCGAAATGTCACGTTGACCACCCTGGTCCGCAACCTGGGCAATGCCCCTGCGGCCAATGTCAGTCTTGTGCAGGCGCAATCCGGGACTGTCGTCCTTGTGTCCGCAGGCAGTAGTCAGGGCAGCTGCCTGCTGGCCCAGCCCATGCGTTGCAGTCTGGGAACCATCGCGCCCGGCGCAGGCGTGACGGTGACCCAAATGTTGCGTGCGCCCGCCGCACGCGGCTTCAAAACCACCGCCACGGCGGCCACGAGCACGCCCGAACCGCTGATCACCAACAACACAGCGACGCTGACGACCACGATGCGCTGAAGCGCTGCGTATGGGGTGCTGACACTTCCTCTTGTTGCCGGCCGGTGCGCGCAGCGCATCTTGCACAAATCCACAGCCGTAGACGAGAGTGAACCAAACCGTGGGAGGCAGTTCCTCAGACCTGGCGGACGCGTTGATGGTGCGACAGCCCACAGTCGAGTGGGACACGGCGCCTGACCTGTCGAACCTACTGCTCAGGGTGCCAACGGCCATCGGTCAATCGGGGCAGCCTGGCGTGGCCGGCGTCAGCTACGCTGACAACCTTGTCAGTCTATTGGTGCTGCCATGCGCCTGATCATCGACGCCCGCCTGGAGGGTAAGTGTGCGAGCGCCGCCGAAGCAACGATCGTGGCCGTGGTGGAACGGCAAGATCGGAGCGTGTCTGACTTGGGGCTCACGCTCCCCGAAGGCCGAGCCTTGCTTGCCGAGGTTCAATCGGTGCTGGTGGCGCATCAGGCTGCGGCCTTGTTGGCGGGCCAGGCGACCTGTCGTCGCTGCGGCACGATGCTTGCGCACAAAGATTGCTGATCGATCGTGCTTCGAACTGTGATTGGCAAGGTCGAAGTGCCGAGCCCGAGGCTGTGGGCGTGCAACTGTTCGACCAAGCAAGGGGTACCACGCCATTCTGTGGGTCCGCTGTGCAAGGCTGTTCCTCTACAAGTCACTCCGGAACTGGAATACCTTCAGGCCAAGTGGGCCGCCCATCTGCCCTATCGGCAAGCCACTGAGCTGCTTCGCGAGGTCCTTCCGTTGGACAAGGGAGTTTCCTTCGGCAGCACGCGTCGCCGGATTCTCTCCGTCGGCAACGCGCTGGATGCGGAGATCGAACGTGACATTGCGTCCGCACCAAAGCTGGGTCTTACGCACTTTGTGTGACGACGGAGCCCTCAGTTTGGATGCAGGACGCGGGCGCGCAGCAGGTCGAGCTTTGCTCGGCCATACATCTGCCGCTTGAGGAACTTCAGTCGGTTGATCTGGCCTTCGACTTGCCCGCTGCTCCAAGGCGACGTGAAGGCGGCCCTCACCGCCGACAAGTCCGCCGTCAGGCTGCCCGCAAAGCGTGTGATCTCCGGCGCTTGGGACTCTCGGGCGCGCCTCAACCATCGATCGAAGCCATCGACATCGCGGCGATGGTCCTGCGCATCTTCAGTCAAGGCGATGAACACGTCTTCCAGCCCCGTGGTGATGGGCGTGGCCTGCCAGTTGTGGCCAGGGGCGTGGGTGGCCAGCCAGGCGGGCAGATCGACGCCCTGCGTGGCGCTTACGTGCACGGCATTGCCAAACGGCACCACGCGCCACAGCGCTTCGGTCTGCAGCAACGTGGTTGCGCTGGGCAGGTCGGGGCCACGCAGTTCCCAGGTCTGAAGCGCGGCATGGGCAATCACGTCGGCTGCGGTGCCCGTGGCCAGAAGCCGACCATAAGAGATGTAGGCCAGGCGGTGGCAGCGCTCGGCCTCATCCATGTAATGCGTGCTGACCAGCACCGTGAGGCCCTGCGCGGCCAGGGCGTGGATCTGTTGCCAGAAGTCGCGCCTCGCCTTGGGGTCGACGCCGGCAGTGGGTTCGTCCAGCAGCAGCAGTTCGGGCTGGTGCAGCATGCATGCGGCCAGGGCCAGGCGCTGCTTCCAGCCGCCCGAAAGCAGGCCCGCAAGTTGTTTGCGGCGGCTGTGCAGACCCAGTTGCTCCAGCGCCTGCTGCACCACGCTGCGGCGCCCGGGCATGCCGTAGGCGCGCGCCACAAAATCGAGGTTCTCTTCGATGGTGAGGTCTTCGTAGAGCCCAAAGCGCTGTGTCATGTAGCCCACCCGCAACTTGATGCGGCGCGCTTCGGTGCGAACGTCCAGGCCCAGGCAATGGCCTTGGCCCGCGTCAGGCTCCAGCAGGCCACACAGCATGCGGATGGTGGTGGTCTTGCCGCTGCCATTGGGGCCCAGGAAACCGCAGATTTCGCCCCGGCGCACCTGGATGTCCAGGTGGTCCACCACGGTGCGGTCGCCAAAGCGCTTGCTCAGGCCCCGCACGTCGATGGCCAAGTCGGCTGTCATGGTGGGCTTGGCGGCAGGAGCACGTCCACAGGCTGCCCCGGCTTGAGTGTGCTGCCGGCGCCTGGCACCGCCTCGACCATGAACACGAGCTTGCTGCGGCTGCCAGTGCTGTAGATCACCGGCGGCGTGAATTCGGCCTGCGGCGACAGGTGGCGCACACGCGCTGTCAGCCCCGCCGGGCAGCCGCTGCAGGACACGGCCACATCAGCGCCCACAGCCACGCGGCCGAGTTGCGGTTCGGGCACAAAAAGACGCAGCTTCAGGGCGCCCGGTGGCAGCAGGGCCACCACCGGCGCGCCGGCCGGCACCTATGCACCCAGGCGGTACATCACGTCAAACACCGCCGCGTCCGTGGGCGCACTGCGCTGCTTCTGGCCTTCGCGCCAGCGCGCCAAGGCCAGGTCGGCTTGCGTGCCACGCGATTCGGCGGCGGCAGCGGCGATCTCGTCGCTGCGTGAGGCCTGGGCCGCTTGCGCCCGCTGCGCCTGCAGTTCCGTGAGCCTGGCCAAGTCGCGGTCGCGTTGGGCCACAAATTCATCCAGCCGCAGCGGGGCCAGGAAACCCTGGCTCACGAACTGGCGGTTGCGGTGCAGCGTGGTGGTGGACGCGGCGAGCGCCGCCTTGGCCTGGGCCACCTGTTCGTCCAGCGCCTGCAGTTCCAGCGGCCACCGGCCTTTGCGCAGGTTGTCGGCCTGGGCGCGGGCGCGCTCGTTGCGGGCCTGGGCGGCGTCGCTGCCCAAGGTCTCGGCGTCAGCTTCCAGGGCGTAAAGCAACTGGCCTTTCTTGACGGTGTCGCCGCGCTGCACCGCCAGTGTCTGCAGCGTGCCGGCGGCGCTGCTGGCCAGGTAGACGAGTTCAGCCTCGGCATAGCCGCTGAGCGCGGCTTCAGGGGCGGCCGTGCAAGCAGCCAGCGCAGCCAGCGCGGACAGCGCCAACGGTGTCCGCAGCGGCATACGGCGTTTCATCGGCAAACTCGTTGGCCACCGGGCGGGGATGCATCAGCGCGCCGCCCCAGCGTCACCGCTATTGGAACGGAAGCCCCGCGCCGCCGCCAAGAAAAAGCGGCCCGCAGGCCGCTGTGTTGACGGCGCGTCTGCGCCA
>CAZUKT010000196.1:0-3080 GCA_964620975.1 uncultured Rubrivivax sp.
GGGCAAGCGCATCTTCCTGATGGCGCCGCTGCACCACCACTTTGAGAAAAAGGGCTGGGCCGAAACACAGGTGGTGGTGCGGTTCTGGATCATCACCATCTTGCTGTGCATGGTGGGCCTGGCGAGCTTGAAGCTGCGATGAACACGCCTGAACCCCGCCTGCCGCCCGACATGGTGCCCGACCTGCCGGCTGACCAGGTGCCGCCTTTGCTGCCCGACACCGAATACGGTGCGCTGCTGGATGCTGACGCAATCGCTGCGGTCGACAGCACCCTTGCGCCGTTGGTGGCTGCGGCAGAGCCGTCGCGCACGCCCGCGGCAGTGGGCGCTAACGGCGCGACTGACGCGACTGACGCAACTGATGCGATCACGGCCGTGTCAAGGGTGGCCGATTCGCTGCAGCCCCGGTTGCCGCCCGACGTGCCCTTGCCCGAAGACGCGCCCGTGCCTGATACGGCCCCGCCGCCCGTGCACTTCTTGCACGCGCTGCCGGTGTTGATCCTGGGCCTGGGCGACAGCGGCCTGGCCATGGCGCGCTGGTGTGTGCGCCACGGTGCACAAGTCACGGTGTGGGACAGCCGGGCCACGCCGCCTGGTGCCATGGCGCTGCGCGAAGAACTGCCTGCGGCCGTGCTCCTGGGCGGCGCACTGACGGCCGCGCACCTGGGCGGCTTCAAGCTCGTGCTGAAGAGCCCCGGCCTGGCGCCGCATGACGAGCGCATCACCCCGCTGCTGCAAGAAGCCCGCGCCGCCGGCATTGCCGTGCTGGGTGAACTGGACTTGTTTGCCCGTGCGCTCTCAGACCTGAAAACTGGCAAAGGTTACGCGCCCAAGGTGCTGGCCATCACCGGCACCAACGGCAAGACCACCACCACCGCCATGACGGCGCTGCTGGTGGCACGCGCCGGCAAACGTGTCGCCCTGGCCGGCAACATCGGCCCCACGCTGCTGGACACGCTGACCGCCCGTCTGGACGACCTGCCCGAAGTCTGGGTGCTGGAACTCAGCAGCTTCCAGCTTGAAGGCGGCGGCACCGGCGCGCAGCGCGGCCCCCACGGTTTTGAGCCGGCGGCGGGCGCGGTGCTCAACGTCACGCAAGACCACCTTGACTGGCATGGTGGCATGGCCGCCTACACCGCGGCCAAGGCGCGCGTGTTTGGCACGCAGGCGGTGATGGTCATCAACCGCGACGACCCGGCGGTGCAGGCCATGGTGCCCGTGCCGGTGCTCGTCAAAGGCAAGCTCAAGCCCACAGACCGCAGCGTCATCCGTTTCGGCCTGGGCGCGCCACAGCAGCCCGGCGACTTTGGTTTGGTGGTGGAAAACGGCATGGCCTGGCTGGTGCGTGCGCTGCCCGTTGACGAGACCTTCAAACGCCGCAAGGGTGATGCGGCCGAAGAGATCCACCTGCAGCGCCTGATGCCCGCCGACGCCCTGCGTGTGCGCGGCCGCCACAACGCTGCCAACGCGCTGGCTGCCTTGGCGCTGGCCACCAGCATTGGCTGCACGTTGGCGCCCATGTTGCACGGCCTGCGTGAATACCACGGTGAACCGCACCGTGTGCAGTTTGTGGCCCGTGTGGGCGATGTCGAGGCCTTTGACGACAGCAAGGGCACCAACGTGGGCGCCACCGTGGCCGCGCTGCACGGCCTGGGCGCCGACACCGCACCGGCCAAGCTGGTGGTGATCCTGGGCGGCGACGGCAAGGGGCAAGACTTTTCGCCGCTCACGGCACCGCTGGCGCAGCATGCCCGTGCCGTGGCCACCATCGGGCGCGACGCGGCCGCCATCGAGGCGGTGATCGATGGCGTGCCCTTCCAGCGCTTCACGTCACTGCAAGCGGCCACCGCCTGGTGCTTTGAGCAAGCGCTGCCCGGTGACGCCGTGCTGCTGAGCCCGGCTTGCGCCAGCCTGGACATGTTCCGCAACTACGTGCACCGCGCCGAAGTATTTGCCGACGCCGTGCAGGCCGCCGCCGCCGACAGGGGCCAGGCATGAGTGCAGGCCTGGCCGCCATCAAAGGCTGGCTCGCGCAGCGGCGCGGCGCCGTGGGCGGCCTGCCCGTGCGCGACCAGATCGACGTGGGTGGTGCCCGCCCCGTGCGCCTGATGGCCTTTGACCAGACCCTGGTGGCCGTGGTGGGCGCGCTCATCGCGCTGGGTGTGGTGATGGTGTATTCGGCCAGCGTGGCGCTGCCCGACAACCCCAAGTTTGCCAACTATGCGCAGGGCTATTTCCTGCAGCGCCACCTGCTGGCGCTGGCCATTGCTTTTGTCACGGCGCTGGTGGTGGTGCAGGTGCCGGTGGCTTTTTGGGAAAAGCAGGCGCCCATCATCTTTCTCATCGCGCTGATGCTGCTGGTGGTGGTGCTGGTGCCCTTCATCGGCAAGGTGGTGAACTTTTCTCGCCGCTGGATCCCGCTGGGCTTCATGAACTTCCAGCCCAGCGAGTTGGCCAAGCTGGCGGTGGCCTTGTACGCCGCCAACTACATGGTGCGGCGCATGGACACACGCGAGAACTTCTTCCGCGCCGTGTCGCCCATGGTGGTGGCCGCGGCCCAGGTGGGTGTGCTGCTGAGGCGCCAGCCCGACATAGGCGGCGTCATCGTGGTGGCCACCATCGCCATGGGCGTCTTGTTCTTGGGTGGCGTCAACGCCCGCATGTTCTTCTTGATGGCGCTGGTGATCATCGCCACGGCCGCGATCTACCTGTACTTTGACGATCTGCGCCGCACCCGCATCCTGGCCTACCTGGACCCATGGAACCCCAAGTACGCGCAGGGCAAGGGCTACCAGCTCACCCATTCGCTCATCGCCATGGGGCGCGGTGAGATCTTTGGCCAGGGCCTGGGGGCGAGCGTGGAAAAACTGCACTACCTGCCCGAAGCGCACACCGACTTCTTGCTCGCCGTGATCGGCGAAGAGCTGGGCTTCGTGGGCGTGGCCTGCGTCATCTGCCTCTTCTTCTGGCTCACGCGGCGCATCTTCCTCATCGGCCGCCAGGCCATTGCGCTGGACCGCGTGTTTGCCGGTTTGATGTGCCAGGGCATAGGCATCTGGGTGGGCTTCCAGGCCTTCATC
>CAZUKT010000196.1:3090-3777 GCA_964620975.1 uncultured Rubrivivax sp.
AACCTGGGTGTGCTGCCCACCAAGGGCCTGACGTTGCCGCTGATGAGTTATGGCGGCAGTGCCATCTTGATGAACCTCGTCGCTTTGGCAATGGTGCTGCGCGTCGACATTGAAAACAGAGCACTTATGCGCGGAGGCCGCGCATGAGCCACTTGGTCATCATGGCGGCCGGCACTGGCGGGCACATCATCCCGGGCCTTGCCGTGGCCAAGGAAATGCAAAGCCGTGGCTGGAGCGTCAGCTGGCTGGGCACCCGCCACGGCATGGAAAACCTGCTCGTGCCCAAGAGCGGCATCACGCTGGACACCATCAATTTCAGTGGCCTGCGTGGCAAGGGCCTGCTGCACACCGCCACCGGTGGCCTGCGCCTGATCAAGGCCTTCTGGGACTGTTTTGGCCTGCTCCGCAAACGCAGTGCCAACGCTGTGCTGGGCATGGGCGGCTATGTGTGTTTTCCGGGTGGCCTGATGGCCAGCTTGCTGAACAAGCCGCTGATGCTGGTGAATGCCGACGCCGCGCTGCTGCTGTCCAACAAGAGCCTGCTGCCGCTGGCCGACCGCGTGGCCTTTGGCTTTGAGGGCGACGCGGCGGCCAAGACCAAAAACGCCATCGTCACCGGCAACCCGGTGCGCGCCGAGATTGAAGCACTGCCCGAGCCGGCTGTGCGCTACGCGGGTCGCCAGGGCC
>CAZUKT010000196.1:3787-8071 GCA_964620975.1 uncultured Rubrivivax sp.
GGTGGGCGGCAGCCTGGGCGCGCAGGTGCTCAATGCCACCGTGCCTGCTGCGCTGGCCCTTTTGCCGCTTGCACAGCGCCCGCTGGTTGTGCACCAGACGGGCTCGATGCAGGCCGACGAAGTGCGCGCCGCCTATGCCGCTGCGGGAGTGCCGGCCACCGTGCTGCCCTTCATCGACGACATGCCCGCGCAACTGGCCCACTGCGACGTGATGGTGTGCCGCGCCGGCGCCATCACGGTGAGCGAACTCTGTGCGGCCGGTGTGCCGGCTTTGCTGGTGCCACTGATTGTGTCCACCACCTCGCACCAGCGCGACAACGCGGCCTGGATGGCCCGGCAGGGCGCAGCGCTGCATATGCCACAAAGTGAGCTGACAGCGTTGACGCTGGCCGACGCGCTGAAGAATCTGTCACGCGAGAGCCTGCTGGCGATGGCCACCCAGGCCCGCGCGCTGGCCAAGCCGCAAGCCGCTGCTCGCGTGGCCGATGAGATTGAAGCCTTGGTGAAGCGCGCATGAAACACGCCATCAAGCACCTTCACTTTGTCGGCATCGGCGGCGCCGGCATGAGCGCCATTGCAGAAGTCCTGCACCACCAGGGCTACCGCGTGTCGGGCTCTGACCTGCACGCCAGCGCCGTGACCCAGCGCCTGTCTGACCTGGGCTTGCACATCTTCATCGGCCACGACGCCAGCCACATTGCCGGCGCGCAGGCCGTGGTCACCAGCACGGCCGTGCAGGCCGACAACCCTGAGGTGCTGGCCGCCCGCGCGCACCGAATCCCGGTGGTGGTGCGTGCCGTGCTGCTGGCCGAGTTGATGCGCTTGAAGCAGGGCATCGCCATCGCGGGCACACACGGCAAGACGACGACCACGTCGCTTGTCGCCAGCGTGTTGTCAGAAGCCGGCGTGGACCCCACGTTCGTCATTGGCGGAATGATGTTGACCCCAAGGCCGCCGCAAGCGGTGTCCGCCCCCCAAGGGGATCGCGCCGACTTGGGACGGCCCGGCGCCGGCGCCGGCGCCGAAAGCGCGCAAGCCAACGCCAGGCTGGGCGCAGGCGACTACATCGTGGTCGAAGCCGACGAAAGCGACGCCAGCTTCCTGCACCTGAGCCCGGTGATCAGCGTGGTGACCAACATCGACGCCGACCACATGGAAACCTATGGCCACGACCTGGCCCGCCTGCACGGCGCATTTGTGGACTTCTTGCACCGCCTGCCGTTTTACGGCACCGCCGTGCTGTGCACCGACGACGCCGGTGTGCGCGCCGTCCTGCCCCAGTTGCAGCGGCCGGTGCTGCGCTACGGCATGAACGAAGACGCCGACGTGCGTGCGGTGGGCGTGCGCGCGCTGCCCGGCGGTGGCATGGTCTTCACGGTGCAGCGGCGCGGTGCGGCGGACTTGCCCATCACGCTGAACCTGGCGGGTGAGCACAACGTGCGCAATGCCCTGGCCGCCATTGCCGTGGCACAGCTGCTCGAACTGGCCGACACCCCGGTGGTGCAGGCCCTGGCGCAGTTTGCCGGTGTCGGCCGCCGCTTTACGCGGCACGGTGACCTGCCGGCCGCCGACGGAGGCCGCTTCACGCTGATCGACGACTACGGCCACCATCCCGTGGAGATGGCTGCCGTGCTGGCCGCCGCACGCGGCGCCTTCCCGGGCCGGCGCCTTGTGCTGGCCTTTCAGCCGCACCGCTACACCCGCACGCGCGACTGCCTTGATGAATTTGTGGCCGTGATGGGCGGCTTTGACGCCGTGCTGCTGACCGAGGTCTACGCCGCCGGCGAGCCCCCCATTGCCGCCGCCAGCGGCCGCGCCCTGGCGCACGCGCTGCGTCGGGCCGGCGCTGTGGACCCGGTGTTTGTGGACGACGTGGCCGCACTGCCCGTGGCCATTGCCAGCGTGGCGCGCGGTGGCGACGTGCTCATCACCATGGGCGCAGGCTCCATCGGCACGGTGCCGGCCAGGCTGCAGCAGATGTTGTTGGAGACACAAGCATGAACGCACATGCCAGCGCCTTGGGCAAAGTGGCCGTCTTGATGGGCGGCAGCAGTGCCGAGCGGCCGGTGTCGTTGATGTCGGGCGGCGGCGTGCTGGCCGCGCTGCAAAGCCAGGGCGTGGACGCGCACGCCTTTGACCCCAGCGCGCGTGACCTGTCGGCGCTGAAGCAAGAAGGCTTTACACGCGTCTTCATCGCGCTGCACGGCCGCCACGGTGAAGACGGCAGCGTGCAGGGCGCGCTGGAACTGATGGGCCTGCCCTACACCGGCAGCGGTGTCATGGCCAGCGCCATTGCCATGGACAAGGTCATGACCAAACGGGTGTGGGTGGCTGAAGGCCTGCCCACACCGCGCTGGGTGTGGCTGGCGCCCGACCGGCAAACGCGTGCCGACATCAACGCCGTGCCCGACCAGATTGGCCTGCCGCTGATCGTGAAGCCACCACGAGAAGGCTCGTCCATCGGCATCAGCAAGGTCGAGGGTTATTCGCAGATGCAAGACGCCGTGAAACTGGCCGCCCAATACGACGCCGACGTGTTGTGTGAAGAGTTCATTGACGGCATCGAACTCACCTGCCCGGTGCTGGGCCAGGGCACCACGGCGTTGGCACTGCCGGTGGTGCGCATTGACGCACCCGAAGGCAAGTACGACTTCCAGAACAAGTACTACACCGACGTGGTGAAGTACGGCATACCCAGTGGCCTGGCACCGGCCGAAGAGGCCGAAGTGCAGCGCCTGA
This sequence comes from uncultured Rubrivivax sp., assembly GCA_964620975.1. Taxonomy (GTDB): domain Bacteria; phylum Pseudomonadota; class Gammaproteobacteria; order Burkholderiales; family Burkholderiaceae_C; genus Rubrivivax. Next base: position 6,527 of record CAZUKT010000196.1, read on the forward strand.
CGCTGGCCGCCTACCGCACGCTGGGCTGCCGTGGCTGGGGCCGTGCCGACCTGATGCTGCGTGCGGCCGACCGCAAGATCTTCTTGCTGGAAATGAACACCAGCCCCGGCATGACCGGCCATTCGCTGGTGCCCATGTCGGCCCGTGCCGCAGGCATGAGCTACGAAGCGCTGTGCCTGCACCTGCTGCAAAACGCCAGCCTGGATTCACAACGCCCCTGAAGCCACAAGTGCAACGCATGGCCCGCGCCCCCACCTTCAACCCACGCGCCGCGTTGGCGCTGCCGGCTGACGTGCGCTTGATGAACACCGTGGCCAGCGCGGTGTTTGGCGTGGCGGCGGTGGGCGCGGCGGTGGCCGGGGTGTTGTGGCTGATGCGTTCACCGTTGTTCCCCATACGCGGCATACAGCTCGACGGTGACCTGGCGCGCAACAGCGTGCCCACCATTCGCGCCAATGCCGCGCCGCAACTGGCGGGCAACTTCTTCAGCGTCAACCTGCAGCAGGGCCGCCTGGCCTTTGAAACCGTGCCCTGGGTGCGCCACGCCGTGGTGCGCCGCGTGTGGCCCGACCGCCTGGCCGTGCGGCTGGAAGAGCACCGCGCAGCCGCCCTGTGGCAAGGCGAAGAAGGCGCCGACAAGCTGGTCAACAGTTACGGTGAAGTCTTTGAAGCCAACGTGGGCGATGTAGAAGAAGACGGCCTGCCCACGCTGGCCGGCCCCGAAGGCAGCGCGCCGGCCATGCTGGCACTGGTGCACCGCCTGCAGCAGAGCTTTGCGCGCCTGGACCTTGGCGTGGAGCGGCTGCACCTGTCGGGCCGTGGCTCCTGGCGCGTGGAACTGGACAGCGGCGCCACCGTGATCCTGGGCCGTGGCACTGAAGACGAATTGATGGCCCGCACCGACCGTTTTGTGCGCACCCTGACCCAGACCACCGGCGCCTGGCGTGCGCCCCTTGAAACCGCCGACCTGCGCCACACCGACGGTTATGCCGTGCGGCTGCGCGGTGTCAGCACCACCACCGCCGCCGACCGTGCTGCCAGCCGTGCATCACTTGGCGTACCAGCCGGCACATCACCCGCACGCGCTGCGGCAAAGACAAACTGAGAGCTGAACAGATGGCCAAAGAATTCAAGGACATGGTTTTCGGGCTGGACATCGGCACCGCCAAGGTGATGGTGGTGGCGGCTGAAGTCATGCCCGACGGCCAACTGCGCGTGGCCGGCCTGGGCGTGGCGCCCACACACGGCTTGAAGCGCGGTGTGGTGGTCAACATCGACGCCACCGTGGCCAGCATCCAGCAGGCGCTGAAAGAGGCCGAGATGATGGCCGCGTGCAAGATAGACCGTGTCTACACCGGCATCACCGGCAGCCACATCCGCGGGCAAAACAGCACCGGCATGGTCATCGTGCGTGACAACCGCGAAGTGACCACCGTGGACGTGGCGCGTGTGGTGGAAACGGCCAAGGCCATCAACATCCCCAACGACCAGCGCCTGCTGCTGGTGGAGCCGCAGGAGTTTGTGATCGATGGCCAAGATGTGAAA
>CAZUKT010000197.1:0-8057 GCA_964620975.1 uncultured Rubrivivax sp.
GTCGGCGATGAGATCGTCCACGTGCTCGATGCCCACCGACAGGCGCAGCAGATCGGGCGGCGCCGGTGTGCCCGCACCTTCAACACTGGCGCGGTGCTCGATGAGGCTTTCTGTGCCACCCAATGAAGTGGCCCGCTTCCACAGCACGGTATGCGCGGCCACCGCGATGGCCGCCGCCTCGCCGCCGCGCGCGCGGATCGACAGCATGCCGCCAAAGCCGCCCTGCATCTGCGCCTTGGCCACAGCATGGCCCGCGTGGCCAGGCAGCCCGGGGTACAGCACGTCAGCCACCAGCGGGTGGCCATTGAAGTGCTCGGCCACGCGCTGCGCCGACTCACACGCCGCACGCACACGCAGGTGAAGCGTGCGCATGCCACGCAGCAACAGCCAGGCCTCAAACGAGCCCAGCGTGCCCCCCAGTTGCGCACGCACTTTGCGCACACGTTGCCAATGGTCTGAATCCACACCGCCCTCGCGCACGGTCAGGCTGCCGGCGATGAGGTCGGAGTGGCCGTTCAGGTACTTGGTGGCCGCGTGCATCACCACGTCGGCGCCCAGCGCCAGCGGCTGCGTCAGCACCGGCGTGGCCACGGTGGAGTCCACCGCCAGCAACGCCCCTGCTGCGTGCGCGGCCCGTGCGGTGGCCGCAATGTCAGTCACCGTCCACAGCGGGTTGGCCGGGCTCTCTACCCACACCAGCCGGGTCTTGCCGGGCCGCAACGCCGCCATCACGGCAGCGGGTGCGTCCATGTCGATCAGTTCCACCTGCAAACCCCACTGCGTGGCAAAGGTCATGAGCCAGTTGCGCAGCGACCAGTACATCACCTTGGGCGCCAGCACATGGTCGCCCGGTGCCAGGGCCTGGAACACGGCCGTGGCGGCCGCCATGCCGCTGGCAAACAGCAGCGTCTGCGCGCCGCCTTCCAGCGCACTGATCACCGCCTCGGCCTGGTCAAACGCCGGGTTGTCGGCCCGTGCGTAGACACGCCCACTGCGGTACTGGTTGTCGGCGTCACGCAGGTAGGTGCTGGAGACGTGGATGGGCGGCGTGATGGCGCGTGTGCGCTCGTCGATCCAGCCCAGGGCCTGGGCGCTGATGCTTTCGGGGCGGGCCTTCTTGGGGTCCATGGGCGGCCTTGTTGAAACGGTGGCCCATGCTAACCGTGGGCCCCGCCACGACCCGAGCCGACCCGCCCCACCCCGCCCCTCTTTCCCTAGCGCTGGAAGGCTCCCGGCGCCCCCTGCTCGCGCCCCCCCGCCAGCGCTTCGGTGCCCACCGGCCACTTGAATTCAGCCTTGGGCGACAGGTCGCGCCCGCCCACCTTGCGCGGGTCCACGCCGCTGCTGCGCCACATGGACCCGGGCGGCAGCTCAAACGCGTAGGTGTCGGCGTCGCGCAGCATGCCCAGCGTGGCCGGGCGGTTGCCGTCAAAGTGGCCCGAGGCACCCAGCGAGAAAAGGCCAGACCCCACGGTGAGGTTGTTGATGGCAAAAACCTCGGTGTTGTCGGGCAGGTTCTTGCGGATCACACGCAAAAACCAACCGGGCATCCAGCCGTAGTGAATGAATGTGTTGTGGGCCAGGTACAGCGCGTTTTTGTCCCAGGCGCGGCCCTCGGTGCCATAGGCCACCACCACCGGGTTCTGGCTCTCGGCGCCCTGGCCGAGCACGTTGCCCAATATGGTGGCCAGGCCGCCGTTGGCAATTTCTATTTCATACGACGCACCACCACGCTGGCCGTCGTGAATGAAGTTGTAGGTGATGTCGTTGACCCGCGCGCGCGACTTGATGAGCTGCCCTTCAAAGCCCTGCTGGAAGCGGCTGCCGCTGATGCTGAGTTTGGCGATGCGCCCCACGTTCAGCAAGTGGTAGAGGCCGCCCACCACCTTGGGGGCCATGCCGAAGACGCTGCTGGTGATGGTGACTTCGGCCGCTTCGTCGTTGGCCGCAAAAAGGCCGTGTTCGTTGTCAAAAAAGGTGCACAAGTTCAGCGTCAATTTGCCGCCCTCCTGCCGCACGCCCGCGCCGCTGCCTTCGCTGGAGCGGGCGGCGCGGAACTCGACGTTCTCAATCGTCACATCACCGCCCCGCACGGTCCACAAGCCCTTGGCACTGCCCGGCTGCGCTTCGCCCTTGACCACCGGCGGTTTGTTGCCCACACCACGCAAGGTGAGCTTGCGGTTTTCCAGCACCAGGCCGCCCCGGTAGTCACCAGGCAGCAACTCGATGACGTCGCCGTCCTTGGCCACCCGCACGGCGTCTTCCAGGGCCATGGGCGCGCCTTGGGGCCCCACCACCAGCCGCTCTTGGGCAGCCACCGGCGCCAACAGCGTGCACACCAGCAAGCAGGCCAACGCGGCCTGCCCAGCCCAACGGCGAAAAGAGATTTCAGAACCCATCGAAATGATCTTGTTGAATGAAACCAGCGGGAGTATCCACGCAAGCCGCGCCCGGACGCACAGGCGGCCCCTCGGCCAAGGGGGATGCCCGGGGTCGAGTCAGGTTTCAGGTGGCAGCACGCCTGCGGGCTGTGATGGCGTCGCCGCAGGCCTGCAATGAGCAGCCGGCATCACGACGCAGGCCAGCACACGGCAGCGCATCTGCGATGGTCGTGCACCGCGAGTGCGTGGTTGGTTGAGCGCCGCGCCAGGCCGGAGTCTTCCACCTGCCACAGCCGGGCAAAGCGCGCATGCCGCGTTGCCGGCGCGCGGGGCTCGCCAGTGGCCGCATAAAGCCCCACTTCAGCGCGCCACGGCCCGCACGCGCCCCCAACTTCTGCCGACCAGCGCCATGCCACCCAGCAGACCCAGCAGCCACGTGGCGGCGGCGGCGGTGGTGGGCAAGGCGGCTGCCCGGCACCGCCGCAGTCATTGCGCACGGCAAGCGCCGGGTTGGCCAGCATGGCAGGCTGAGCATCAGCACGGCCAAGGTCTTGAGTTTGGAAGCTTGCATGGCGGTGGATCCCGAGGTGCTGAGGCCCCCAGTGTCTGCAGCCACGGGTCAGCAGCTTCTCAGCGCTGCAGTGCCAGCGGCTGCTTGGGCGGTCGGCACCCCTGCAAACGTGGCGGCAGGTGCGTGGCCACCCCTGTGTCTGGCAGGCGTGGATGTTGGGGCCCGGGATGTGCCACTCAGACCGGGTCGCTGACCGACGCCGCGCCGGTTTCCATGCGCCCGGCAAAGCGCCTCATGAACAAGGGTGGGCTCGATGCGGGCCCATCGTGCGCGCCCGGCATGAACACGCTGAAGTCATACCAGTGCCCACTGGTCCGGATGTCCAAGTGACGCAGCAACTGCTGCTGCGGTGCAACCAGGCAGCGCTCGGGCTTGGTTCTGGCGTAGGCGTTGGGCTTGATCACCAGTTCGCAGCCCCCTGCGCCGCCATTGCGCAGTTGCACCGCCAGACGGCCCCGGCCCGGGTCATAGACCACGTCGACCTCGGGCCACGCTCGTGGCCCCGCCTGGGGCGCATTCGCCTGCCCGGCAATGTGTCGATGAAAGCCGTTGGGCCCCAGCACCCACAGGTCGTAGGCAAGCGCTTGCCCACCCAGCGCCCACGAACCCATGAGTTGCATGCCGGCTTCCACCGTGTAGCGGCGCGGCATCTGCGCCAGGTTGAGGCGGTCGTAGACGTGGAACACCGCACCGGCCTGGCCGGTGTTGGCAAAGGCCAGCGTCAGCGCAGACGCCTCGGGGGCCAGCGTGCTGTTGACTTGCAAGGCATAGGGCAAGGCCCGTGAAGGCCGCGTGCCACGCGCCTGCCTGGGGTTGGCCTGCTGCAGCGCCGCCGCATCCCGCATCGACACCACAGGCGCCACCGGCAGCGTCCGCTTGGCCAGCGCCTGGGCGCGGGCCGCCGCAGCCCGCATGGGCGGCAGCTCTGGCAGCGTGGTGGTGTCGTGCCTCGTGAAATCAAATGCACTCGTCAGGTCACCACACACAGCGCGCCGCCAGGGCGATATGTTGGGCTCCATGACCTTGAAGCGCTGCTCCATGAAGCGCAGCACGGAGGTGTGGTCAAACACCTGCGAATTGACCCAGCCGCCCCGGCTCCAGGGCGACACCAGCAGCAGGGGCACACGCGGGCCCAGACCGTAGGGCCGGTGCAGCATGGCCTGCTCGGGCGCGCTGTTGCGGTAGGGCACCAGGTGCTCGTGGTATTCGCCCTGGGTACTGACGGTGGAAGCACCGGCCAGACGCGACAACGCGGGGTCGGCATGCCAGGCCTCGTACGAAGGCGGCGCTGGCGGCGGCATGTGGTCAAAGAACCCATCGTTTTCGTCGTAGTTGATGATCAGCACGGTGCGCGCCCACACCTCGGGGTTGGCCGTCAAGGCCTGCAGCACACGTGCGGTGTAGTGCGCACCCTGTGCAGGGCTGGACGGCTCGGGATGCTCTGAATCGGCACTGCCGGCCACCACCCAGCTGACCTGCGGCAAGGCGCCGGCCAGCACGTCGGCACGCAACTGGTCCAGATTGCGGGTGCTGAAGGCGCGGGCCTGCAGCGCACGCGCGTCGGCACTCTGCGGGGCGCCAGCGGCCGTGCCCGCTGCCGCGTCACGGAAGGCCTGAAAGCCGGCCAGCGGGTTGTCGTCATAGTTGTCGGCCAGGTCCTGGTACACCTGCCAGTGGATGCCGGCCGCCTGCAGCCGCTGCGCGTAGGTGGTCCAGGTGTAGCTGGGCACACCCGGTTTGGCAGCCAGGGTGTCCAGGTCGTTGCTGGTGGCGGGGCCGCCATGCCGGCCCTGCGGGTCATTGGTGCCGGTCCACAGAAACAGCCGGTTGGTGTTGGTGCCGCCGTGAAACGAGCAGTGGTAGGCGTCACACACCGTAAAGGCGTTGGCCAGCGCCACCTGAAACGGCAGATCCGCAGGCTTGTAGTGGCCCATGGCATGCAGGCCCTTGGCGCGTGTCCACTGGCCCATGCGGCCGTGGTCCCAGGCCTGCTGGGCGTCCAGCCAACTGTGGGGCGTGCCTTCAGCGCGCATCAGCTCAAAACGCTGGGTGGTGTCCAGATGAAAGGGCAACACGACGCGCTCGGGCGCCCCAGGCTGCAGCGCACTTTGCTGCCACACCGTGCGCGCCGCGCTGGTCTCGCCGGCTTCGCCAGCCATGGGCACCGCAAAGCGGTCGGCAAATCCCCGCACGCCATGCAGGCTGCCGAAATAGTGGTCAAACGAGCGGTTTTCTTGCGTCAGCACCACGATATGGGCCACGTCGTTGATGGAGCCCGAAGCCTGGTGCGGGGCCACCGCCAAGGCTTGTTGAATGGCTGTATGGCCTGCGGGCAAACCACCCGCTGCGCCCAGCACGGCAGCACTGGCGCGCAAGAAGTTGCGGCGGTTGGAAGCTGGCACACGGGGTCCTTGGAGTGGGCGCGCAAGATTGTGGCGCTGCTGGCAGCGGCCACGTCGCCGTTGTCAGCATGGCAATCTTTCTGTAACTTCACTACATGATCGACCCCCAACGGTTGTACACACCATGCGGGTTAGCACTGGGAATATCACCCGAAATCCGGATTGCGGGTACATGGCCCCGTTCCTATCATCACCAGGCGCATTTGTTGTTTAACTACGCAACCGCCCACACACCGGCACCCAGAACCCGGCACCACCCGACAAGGACCGCCCATGCCCCACGCCCTTTCACTGCCCCGCGCCTTGCGCGCCTTGTGCCTGGCCGCGCTGGCCTGGCTGCTGCTGGCTGCCCCCGCACAGGCGGCTGTCAACGCGCTCAGCCTGGGCGGGCGTTATGACGCCACGGCCGCCAACATCAACTTCCGTGTCTTCTCGTCGCGCGCCACGCGCATCGAGGTCTGGATCTACAAGACACCGGCCGGCGCGCAAGAGGTCGTCAAGTACGTGATGACCAAGAACACCGCCACCCACGTGTGGTCCAAGACTGCGTCGGTGGCGACACTGAAAAACAGCTACGGCATCACCGGCACCGTGTACTACGGCTACCGCGCCTGGGGCCCCAACTGGACTTACAGCGGCACCTGGGTCAAGGGCAGCACCACCGGTTTTGTCACCGACGTGGACCCGGCCGGCTACCGCTTCAACCCCAACAAGCTGCTGCTCGACCCCTATGCGCTGGAGATGAGCCAGGACCCCAACACCGCCACCTGCCCTGACGGCACCATCTACGCCACCGGCAGCAGCCACCGCGCCAAAGACAGCGGCGCCTGCGCGCCCAAGGGTGTGGTCATTGCGCTCAACGCCAGCAGCGTGGGCATCAAGCCCACCCGCGCTTTCAAGGACGACGTGGTCTATGAAGTGCACGTGCGCGGCCTTACCAAAAACGACAGCAGCGTGGCCGCCGGCCTGCGGGGCACCTACGCCGGCGCGGCCACCAAGGCTGCTTACCTGGCCGGGCTGGGCATCACCGCCGTGGAACTGCTGCCGGTGCAGGAAACCCAGAACGACACCAACGATGTGGACCCCAACAGCGACAGTGGCGACAACTACTGGGGCTACATGACGCTGAACTACTTTGCGCCCGACCGGCGTTATGCAGCAGACAAGACCGCCGGCGGCCCCACGCGTGAATTCAAGGCCATGGTCAAGGCCTTCCACGACGTGGGCATCAAGGTCTACATCGACGTGGTCTACAACCACACCGGCGAAGGTGGCGCCTGGGGCGGCAGTGACGGCCTCACCGTCTACAACCTGCTTTCGTTTCGGGGCCTGGACAACCCCAGCTACTACTCGCTTACCGCCAACTTCCAGTATTCGTGGGACAACACCGGCGTGGGTGGCAACTACAACACCTACAACCCCACGGCGCAGAACCTGATCGTGGATTCACTGGCCTACTGGCGCGACACGCTGGGCGTGGACGGTTTCCGTTTTGACCTGGCCTCGGTGCTGGGCAACACCTGCCAGCACGGCTGCTTCAACTTCGACAAGATGAACGCCGGCACCGCGCTCAACCGCATCGTGCAAGAGCTGCCGCCCCGGCCTGCGGCGGGTGGCAGTGGCATCGACCTCATCGCCGAGCCCTGGGCCATTGGCGGCAATTCTTACCAGGTGGGCGGCTTCCCCAGCGGCTGGGCCGAATGGAACGGCATCTACCGCGACGCGCTGCGCAAGAAGCAAAACCAGCTGGGCGTTGAAGTGGTCACCATGGGCGAGCTGGCCACGCGCTTTGCCGGCAGCGCCGACCTGTACGGCGACGACGGCCGCAAGCCCTGGCATTCGGTCAACTTCATGGTGGCGCACGACGGTTTCACGCTGCGTGACCTGTACAGCTACAACAGCAAACAAAACCTGCAGGCCTGGCCCTACGGCCCGTCGGACGGTGGCGACGACAACAACCACAGCTGGGACCAGGGCGGCAACGCGGCCGAGCAACGCAAGGCCGCACGCACGGGCCTGGCCTTCATGATGCTGAGTGCCGGCGTGCCCATGTTGACCGGCGGCGACGAAGCCCTGCGCACGCAGTTTGGCAACAACAACGCCTACAACCTGGACTCGTCAGCCAACTGGCTGAACTGGGCGCCTGACACCAACGCCAGCAACCACCAGACCTTCACCACACGCCTCATCGCCTTCCGCAAGGCGCACCCGGCGCTGCGCCCGGCGGGCTTCTATTCCAGCGTGGACAACAACGCCAACGTGATGGAACAACTGCGCTGGTTCAAGCCCGACGGCGCCGTGGCTGACGCCGCCTACTTCAACAGCCCCAGCAACCACGCCTTGGCCTGGCGCATGGACGGCAGCGAGCTGGGCGACACGGCAAGCGCCTTGTACGTGGCCTACAACGGCTGGTCAGGCACGGTCAACTTCAGCCTGCCGTGGCCGGGCTACGGCAAGGCCTGGTACCGCGTGATGGACACGGCCACCTGGAACGAAGGCAGCAACACCGTGGTGCTGCCCGGCAGCGAGGCCTGGATAGGCGGCGAAGGCACGAGCTACGGCGTGGAAGGGCGGTCGCTGCTGCTGCTGATGGCCAAGTAGCGAGGCCGCCGCCTACAACGGCAGCGCTATGCGCACGCCTTGCCACAGCAGCACGGCACTCTTGGGCTCGATGCGCTCCAGCACCAGGCCCGGCGCCACCGC
>CAZUKT010000198.1:0-8019 GCA_964620975.1 uncultured Rubrivivax sp.
CGGCGTCGACAACCCGCTGTTCTACAAGGACAACAACCGCATGCTCTTTGGCGACGCCAAGAAGATGCTAGACGAGGTGCTGGCGGCATTGCGCGCCTGAGCCCGCTGGGCGGGGTCTGATCGTTGTTTGACTTTTGTGCAAAGGGCCGGCATTGCCGGCCCTTTGCTTTTCAGGAACGACGTCTTTCCACCGCACAAGGCCGTGCCGTGCGTCAGGGGCTGATGATCTGCCAGCGCGCGTAGCCGGCGGCCTGGTTGGCGTCGCGCAGCACGTCGGCCATGTGGCGGTTGTGGTCGGTGCCCACGCCGCCTGCCGCCGGGCCCGGCTGGTACAGCCATTCGGTGCTGCGCTGGCCCGTGCGTTCGTCAGCCACCAACACGGTGCCCCGGATGTGGTGGCCAAAGGCGGCGCTCAGGCGGTCTTGCGACTGCTGGCGGTTGGCATGCACGCTTTGCAGGATGTCGTTGGTTTCGCGCATCGACTTGGCCGCGCTCACCATGCGTTCCATCAGCACCGATTTGTCCACGCTCCACGAATTCCATATCTTCAGCATCACCGGCAAGGCATGCGGGTACAGATCGGCCGGTGCGTAGACCTCGGAGCTGTAGTAAAGCCAGTTGCCGTTGGCCATGACACCGCCGGCAGCCACCAGCGACAGCTTGCGGTAGGGCCGGCTGCCGATGCTGCCCACGCCGTCTGACGCCACCAGCGCGGCGTTGAAGTTTCCCAGGGGCACACGTTCGGCTTCACGCACGCGGGCCAGCCGCACCACGGGGCCGCCTCGGCTGGCGATGGCCTGCTCGATTTGTGGCTGCACGCTGCGAAAGGCCGCCACCGGGTCGGCCGTGGCCGGGGCGGTGTAGATCTGCGGACGCACACCCAGCGACAGGCTGTACTGCACGGCCTGCGGCGTCATCACCTGCGAGGCCGTGCCCAGCGACAAGGCTTCGCCGTTGGGGCCGGCAATGTCCACCGCGCCCTGGTGCTGGCCCACCACGCGCCAGCCCTGCGGCAGGTTGAGCTGGCCGGTGCCAAAGGACACCTGCGTCCAAGCCAGGTTGCGGTAGGGCGACGGGCCCGCCGCTGCACCGCTGCCACCGCCCACAGCGGCATCGGCAGCAGCCAGCAACATGGGCCCGGTCTGCGCCAGGCGCTGCGGTGCGTCCAGGGCCACGGCCACGGTGTAGCCGCCGTTTTGGGCCACTTGCGTGACCACGTAACCCTGCACCAGGGCGCCTTGGTAGTGGCCGGCAAAGGACAGCATGGCGGCGTCGTCTTCACGGCTGGCCATGCCCCCCAGCGCACGCGGCGCGCGGTCCAACCCTGTGGCCAGGGTCTGCAGGGCTTGCTGCGTGATGCGCCGTGCGCTGCGTTCGCCTTGGCCGTGGCGCAGCAGCGCCATGCCGCTGCCGGCCTGGTGCTGCAACACCTGAAAACCACCCGCAGCGGCCGGTGACGCAGCGGCGGGCAGGCTGGCCGTGGCGGCCACGACCAGCAGCCACGCTGCACGCCCGCGCACGGTGTCAAGCACGGCGCTGCCGGGCTACAAAAGCCAGTGCCGCCAGGCCCGCCGTCATCAGCGCCAGCGGCCCCGGTTCGGGCACGGCCGTGGTGAGCATCACGTTGTCGATGATGGCGCCGTGGAAGGCGCCGGCAGGCACCACCGTGGCAAAGCCCAGGTGCACACCCATTTCGTCGGCGGCTGGCGTGTAGGCCAAGGTGTAGGCAGTCTGCACGGCCGTGGCCCACTGCACGCTGCTGAAAGCGCCCAGGGTGACGGCAAAACTGCTGTCGGCCAAGCCAGAAGACGCGCCCAAGGTGATGGTGTAGGTGACGCCCGCCAACAGGTTGAAGCTGGGCTTGGACTGGATGGCACCGTTCTGGCCAGCGCCCACCAGATCCAGGCAATTGCCGGCTGCGTTCCAGCCGCAGGCCCAGGGGGCGCCCGAGGGCAGGCCCACCACGTCCACATTGCCGGCCGTCACCGTGAACAAGGTGCCCAGGATGTCGTTGCCCAGCCCATAGCCGTTGCCATACGGAAAGCCAGTGGGCACGCCCACGGCAGTGGCAAAGTCTTCGCTGAACAAGGTGTCAGCCTGCGCCGGGGCCGCCATCAGCGTGGCAGCGCCGGCAAGGGCCACCAGGCCCATGCACCAGCGGCTTGCCAAGGCTGCGCGCCCTGGCAAGGGGATGGTGCCTGATGAGGTGAATGGGGCGATGGGGTGGCTCATGATGGGCTTTCGTTGGTGGCCACGGGCATGGGTCACAGGGCCTGGCACAGCCCGGCGCGGCGGCGCGCGGTCCAGCCCAAGCCCGCCAGCCCGACCAGCCACAGCGCGACGCTGCCGGGCTCGGGCACGGCTGCCATGATGGTGCGGGAGAATTCGCAGCCCGCACATTCGCTGGCCAGCGTGAGGCCGTCGCTGAAGAGCGTGTTGCCTTCGGCATCCGGCCCCAGGAAGGCCAGGGTCAGCCCGGTCACTGAAAAGCTGTAGCTGCCCGGCGCCGCGCCGCCGGCCTTGGGCGTGAAGCTGCCCAGCATGTAGTCGTGCGTGCCGCCCGGGGCCAGGCTGAAGCTGTTCACACCCACCATCGAGTTGGCGCCGAAGTTGAAGTTGAAGCTGTAGTCGGTGCTGCCGGGTGTGCAGTCGCCGATGAAGCTGCCGCTGCAACCCGCGTAGACGTTGAGGTAGGCGCTGTCCACGCTGACAAAGTCGCGCAGTTCACGCGGGTCGCCGTTGGACGGGTAGAAATAGCCCTGCGTGGGCACCAGCGCGGCGTCTATGCCGGCCAGCGGGTAGCTGCTGAAGTCGAGCGCGGGCGAACTGGCGTCCAGTTGCAGGCGCACCCAGACATCGATGACTTCGGTGTTGCTGGCCATGGCCGTGGGCACCACATAGCTCAGCGTGCCAAAAGGCAGCACGGGCGCGTCCACCGCTTGTGCGGCCAAGGGCAGCATGCAGGCCGCCAGCGCCAAAGATGCAGCGGTGGAATTCATCCAGTGTGGTCGGGACATGTTCGTTCTCTCGGGTTGGCGGTGAGATGCCAGGGTGCAGTCACCGCAGGGTTGTTTCGGGCACGGATTGCATGGTGTGGGCTGCAGCGTCACCGGTGCGTCACCGGCGCGCGGGCCCGGTGGTTGACGCTGGCAGCCGGTAGGGGCAGCCCGGCGCGTGGTCCAGCAACTCGGGCTGCCAGCCCTGGGCCTGGCACTGCGTGCAGGTGAAGGTGCCGCCCACCGGGCCGTCGGGGGTGTAGAGCAGCAGTTGGTGCCCGGGCACGCGGCTGTGCACGACGGGCAGCACGGTGCCGCCGGGGCTGGGGGGAGCGGGGCGGGTGACCACAGCCCGGACAGTGCGCCGGGCTGCGTCACCACAGCGTCAACGGGCACCGGGCGCCTGGGCCTGCCGGGTGGGCGGTGGGCATGGTGTCAGGGCGCCAGCCGGAGGGCGCGGTCCAGCGTGAAAGTCTCGAAGTTGCCCATGAACCACATCAGCGACTGCGCATTGGCGGTGGTGCCTGAACGCCAGCCCCAGTAAACGTCGTACGACGGCGTTACCGCCTGCACACGCACCCAGTAGCGGGTGCCGGCGGCCGCGGCAAACGGTGTCGGCAGCGTCACGCTGTAGTCGTACAGCGCCCAGGTGGTACTGGCGGCCGTGCCGCAGCTCAGGCCGGCCACCTGGCGCTCTGGCGTCTGCGCCGCCTGCGTGGGCGTAAAGCGCGCCTGCAGCAGGGCACTGGTGGTCACCGGGCGGCCGGCGTTGTCGGCGTGGAAGCTGACGACAAACTCGGTGGCTGTGGCCGCCGGGGCCGGCGCGCTGGCGGCCTGCACGCAATAGATGCCCTGCCACTTGACGCTGGCAATGCTGGTGGCGGCCACCGGCTGGAAGTCGTCGAACATGGACGCGGCTTCGGCGCCATTGGCCGGCGCCATGGAGGTGCGGGCCTCGTAAGTCGCGCTGCCCCCGGCCGCGTTCAGCGTGTTCAGCACCGGTGGCACCACCACCGGCGGCGTCTCGGCGCTGTCGCCACCACCGCCGCAAGCGGCCAGCAAGGTGGCCAGTGACGCCACCGTGGCAGCACGCAGCGCGCGCCGCAAAGACGTGGGGCGCAAAGTGGGCGAGTAAGCGTCAGCGTTCATCGTGTTGCTCCTGAAGGTTGGCGTGGCACGCGGCCCAGAGCCCGGAGGCCAGCGCGTGGGCTGCATGCTGGACAGCCCCCGTTCCGACATCGAAAGCCGCCGCGCTCCGGCGGCGATCGCGGTGCCGGGGAGGTATTGTTCGCGGCCCGGCAGACCCGGTCTCATCACCGGGCGCTGGTGGTCGCTTGCCGGCAGCATCGCCGGCGCGGCGTCACTGCGGCGTCACTGCAGCCTCATTGCAACGACACCCAGCCCCCCCGGCGACGCTGGCGCTGCGGCCCGGAGGCGGGCGGGGCCACGATGCCGCCGCGGCTACAGTCAGCCGGGCTGCGGCGCCGCAGGCAGACCCGCGCCGCCACCCCCGCCCTGCAATCCGGGGCTTGCCGCCACCAGGCCCGTGCGGCGATGCTCGCGCCGACACCGCCCCATGACACCCACACCGCCACCGCCACAAGCCACCGCAGCGCCCTTGCGCCTGGCGCTGCACGGCGCGGTGCATTGGCGACACGGCGCCGCCGCGCCCCGGCCGCTGGAGCGCAAGCACGCCGCCTTGCTGGCATGGCTGTGGCTGGAGGGCCCGACACCACGTTCGCGCATGGCGGGTTTGCTGTGGCCCGACGTCAACGAAGAACGCGCCCGTGGCAACCTGCGCCAGCGCCTGCTCAAGCTGCGGCAAGAGGCCGGTGAGCTGGTCAACGACGCGGCGGGTGTGCTCAGCCTGGCTGCGGGGGTGCAGGTGGACCCGCCCGACCCGCCCGCCGCGCCGCTGCTGCAGGCGCTGGAATTTGACGACTGCGAGGCCTTTGCGCGCTGGCTGGACGGCCGCCGCGAAACCGACCGCGAGCGCCGCAAACGCGAGTGGCTGGCCGAGGTTCGCGAAGCCCTGTCGTCCGGCCAGGGCCAGCGCCTGGACGACGCACTTTTTGCGGCCGACCAGTTGCTGCAGACCGACCGCGAAAGCGAAGAGGCTTATCGCGTGCTGATGGAGGTGTACTACCTGCGCGGCGACCACGCCGCCGCCCTGAGCGCCTGGGACCGCTGCCGCGAGATGCTGCGCCAGATCTACGGCGTGCTGCCGTCGCCCGCCACCCAGGAACTGGGCAAGACACTGATGGAGGCCGCCGCATCGGCCTCCCGCCAGGCCAGCGCCCCCACGCCCAGTGCCGCCCCGCAACTGCCCGCCACGGTGCTGCGCCCCCCGTTGCTGGTGGGCCGCACGGGCGCCATGCAGGCGCTGGTGGACGGCTGGCATCTGGGCCACGTGCTGGTGGTGGCCGGCGAAGCGGGCGTGGGCAAGAGCCGGTTGCTGGCCGACTGGTTGCACACGCTGGCGGCGGCCGGGGACAACCCGACAGCCACAGCGCGCGTGGCCATGGCGGCCGCGCGGCCCGGTGACGCCGTGCTGCCCTACGCCACGCTGAGCCGCCTGCTGCTGGCCGCCATTGACCGCTTTGCCCCGCCGCTGGACAGCGCCCACGCCCTGCAGGCCGCCCGCTTGCTGCCGCGTCTGGCTGCACTCACGGGCGGCCGCGCCGAGCCCGTGCGCACCGACTACGAACGCAGCCAGGCCTTGATGGCCTTGGCGCGGCTGCTGGGTGACTGCTGCCGCGCCGGCTGCGTGGCCTTTGTGCTGGACGACCTGCAGTTTGCCGACCCCGCCACCCTGGCCGCCTTGCGTGTGCTGGCCGAGCCGGCCGTGCCAGACGCCCCAGGTGAGGCAGCCGCATCCCCAGCCCCGCAACCCGGCAAGCCGGCCCTGCCCGCCACCACGGCCTTGCGTTTTGCGCTGGCCGTGCGCGCCGACGAAGCCGGGCCCGAGACCACCACCTTGCTGGACGCGCTGGCCGCCACACGCCGCTGCACCCGGGTGCAGCTGGCACCGCTGTCGGCCGCGCATGCCGCCGAGCTGCTGGCCAGCCTGGGCCTGGCCACGCTGGACACCAACGCCTGGGCGTCGCAGATCTGGCGCCAGGTGGGCGGCAACCCGGCGTTTGTGCTGGAGTCGGTCAAGCTGCTGCTGACCACCGGCGCCGGGCACAGCCCGGCGCACGGTGGCAGTGCGGCCGGCAGTGCGTCAGGAACTGGGGCCGGCGTGCCCGGCCCGCTGCCGCTGCCGGCCAGCATCGAAGCCGTCATCCAGCGCCGCATTGAACTGCTCAGCCCACGCGCGCGCCACCTGGCCCAACTGGCGGCCATCGCCGGCAGCGCCTACAGCATCCCGCTGGCCGCCGCCGCGCTGGCCTGCGCGCCGCTGGAACTGGGCGAGCCGCTGCGTGAACTGGAGTTGCGCCAGGTGTTCTACGGCCGGCAGTTTGTGCATGACGTCATCGCCGCCGCCACCGAGCGCAGCGTGCCCGGCCCGGTGGCCGAGTTCATGCACCGCTTTGTGGCCGAACACTTGCAGCAGCGTGGTGGTGACGCCGCCCACATGGCCACGCACTGGCGCGCCTGCGGCGAATGGCGCCTGGCCGGTGACGCTTTCGTCAAGGCGGCGCAGTCGGCACGCGCCGCCGCGCTGGCCAACGAGCATGCGGCGCTGCTGGACAGCGCCATCAACGCCTACGACCAAGACCCCGCACTGCACGACGCGCTGTTTGACGCGCTCGCTGAACGCGCCGCCGCCTATGAATCGCAAGGCCATGAAGGCCTGCGCCCGCAGATCATTGCGCGGCTGCAGGGCCTGGCCCGCACCGAAGCCCAGCGGCTGGCGGCGCTGAACTTCCACTATGGCTGGCTCACCAACCTGGGCCAGTTGGTGGACGTGGCCGAGGCGCAAGCCGCCATCGCCCGCGCCCATGCGGCCAACCAGCCCTACCTGGCGTGGCAACTGGCACGCATGCTGGCCTGGCAATGGGCCATGAATGACCGCGCCGAAGACGCGCTGCGTCTGATGCAGCCGCACGAAGCCTGGGTACAGGCCGAAGGTGGCACCGACAACCGCATTGCCTACCGCCAGGCCCGCTCCAACATCTTTGCCTTTGGCGA
Source organism: uncultured Rubrivivax sp. (assembly GCA_964620975.1). Classification (GTDB taxonomy): domain Bacteria; phylum Pseudomonadota; class Gammaproteobacteria; order Burkholderiales; family Burkholderiaceae_C; genus Rubrivivax. The sequence goes on from CAZUKT010000198.1 coordinate 7,131, forward strand.
CCGCCTGGCCGAAGCCATCGCCGAAGGCCAGCAGGCGCTGCAGATGGCCGCCGACGCACAAGACTGGCCCAACGCCCTGCCGGCCATGAGCAACCTGGGCGTCATGCACTACTGGCGCGGTGAATACCAGGCCGCGCACGACGTGCTGACGCAGGCCCGCACGCAGCGTGAGAAGCTCTACGGCCGGGGCGGCAGCGGCATCAAGATCGACATCCACCTGGGTGCCGTGCTGTACGAGCTGGGCCAGACCGACGCCGCACGCGCCATGCTGCAGGCGGCGGCCACCGAAATGCGCAGCTGGCCCGACAACGAATACACCCGCACCGACGTGCTGCTGGCGCACAACCACCTGGCGGCCATGGCCATGGCGCTGGGCCATGCCGAAGATGCCGCCACCACACTGGCCCACGACGCCACGGGCGTGGCCGACCGCTTTTACGGCAGGCGCCTGACATTGCGGCTGCGCTGGCAGCGTTTGTTTGGCCACGTGGACACCGCCCTGCACGCCGAACTGCAGGCCCTGGCCACGCGGCTGGGTTCACCTTTCAACCGCGCCTTGGTTGAGCTGGAGCTGGCGCGCCACCTGCCGCCGCCGCAAGCCCTGGCCGAGTGCCGGCGCCTGCAAGCCAGCGCCGTGGCGCAGCAGCGGCCGGGCCTGCAACTGCATGCCGCCACGCTGGCCGCGCAGGCGGCGCTGAACTTGGGCGACCTACCCGCAGCCCGCGCCCTGGCGCGAGACGCGCAGGCGCTGCACGGGCGCAGCGCGCCGTTTGACATGACGGCGACCGAAGTACACGCGGTGCTGGCGGCAGTGGCTGCGGCCAGCGCCTGAGCGCGCGGGCCCTTCGCAGGCACAAGACCCAAGCTTTGGGTCTTGTGTCCGGCTCAG
>CAZUKT010000199.1:0-814 GCA_964620975.1 uncultured Rubrivivax sp.
CTCTTCGCGCTACGCGCTGCGAGATGAGCACTTCGGGGCGGCCGGGCGTGCTCATTGGGAGACTCTTCGCGCTACGCGCTGCGAGATGAGCACTTCGGGGCGGCCGGGCGTGCTCATGGCACGAAGCGGATCGATGCAAAGAACGTCTGTGCCTGCTCGTCTGCCAACCTCGCACCCAGCACCGTGGCCTGGAATGCTTTCGTGCCGCGGGAAAAGACTGCCACTTCCATCTGCACAGCCTCGCCAGTTGGCAAGTGGCCACTGAGGCGGATACGGCCACTCGACGGGTTCGGCGTCGCACCGGGTACCGCCAGGGGAGAGGCCTGGCCTGGCGCCGTGGCACCGATGTTGGCCATGGCCGTGCTGCGCAATGCATCCAGCGTGGCCCCCATGTGCGCTGGATCGGCCACCTCGGCAAATGCCAGACCCCAGGTTTGCCCGCCCGCACTGCACGCATGCAACACAAGGTTCACCGCCTGCCCCGCCAGTACGACTGGCCGCATCAGCCCGTGGGGCTTGCATGGCACCATCAACTCGGCGCCACTTTCCGGAGGCCTCAGCTCGCGCCAATCCAGCTCGGGCGAACACGCAGCCAGAGCGAAGACCAATCCAGCAGCAGGTGCAAGCGATGAGCGCATCACCCTGATTATCTGAGCCGCTGCCGGACAATCACTTGACGAGCACGCCAAGCCACCTTTTGTCCGCTCTCGGCGTGCGCTCCACAAAGGTCCCCCAGTGAGCCCCCCCCCCCCCCCGCCCCCCCCCCCCCCGCCGGGGGGGCGCGTGCTTGATTTTTCCCCCGTATTGGGCGTGG